>CBDTVC010000160.1:0-6500 GCA_965363925.1 uncultured bacterium
TGGTGGGATCACCGGGCGCAAATGACGGTCGAGGTGCGGTCTACGAGTACACACGTGACGGTGAGAGCTGGAAACCATCTGGCGAACTTGCACTTCCTGCTATGCAGGCTGAAGGTGCTGGGCGAAAAGTTACTGTGAGCGGCAACAATGCATTTGTTGCTGAGGCAGGCGCTGTGCATGTATTTGGATACTCGGACACGGGTTGGAATCATGTCGGACATCTTACTCCTGCTGATTCTGCAATGACTCCTGGCTTTGGCGGCAACGTTGCTGCTTCGGGCTCTTTTGCATTTGTATCGGGCGGCATGAGCCGCGGTCGTCGCGGAGGCGGTGCAGGAATGGTTGGTGTTTATCACAAGGCGGATGACGGCACATGGAGTCATCACAGCACGCTGAGCAACGACAACTTTGGTCCTCGCGGCAGTTTTGGATCAACGATCTATGCAGATGGTCGCGACGTTATGATTGGCGCTACCGGGGCCAACAACGGTGCGGGTGCCGTAAACATCTATACGTTTAATGAAGAAGGCAACTCCTGGAATGAGATAGGGATGTTGTTCCCGGCAGTGGCAGCTCCACGGGATGGCTTCGGTGCGTCTATTGCACGAGTCGGAAACGAAATCTGGATCGGTGCTCCCGGGCGACTCGGCCGGACCGGCGCAATTTTCGCCTATGAAATCGACGACGAAACAGGTGCGTGGAACGGTGGACACCCCGTAACGGGCACGGACCTTCCACGAGGTGCGTCATTTGGTGGCGGTATCGAGACAGCCGAGAACGCCGCCGTCGTTTTTGCATCAGGCTATGACAACCGCGAAGGAGCGGCAATTGTCATGGAAAAAGATGCCAATGGAATGTGGAATCAGACAGGTGTTCTTGTAAACGATGCTAAGGGCTATGCCTCAATTACAGGTGAAACGACACAGTGTTCGGACGACATCGCTGCAGCGTTTCCTTGTAAAGACGTCGATATGGTTTCTTTCTTGAGTGTTAAGGATATCGGTGGCGGACGTGGAATGAGGACAAACGACATCTGGGGCTGGGAAGACCCAACCAATGGTCGTGAGTATGCTCTGATCGGTATGACCGATGCCACGTCATTTGTTGATGTAACGGATGCACACAACCCCGTCTATCTTGGTGAGCTCAACCTCACTGAAGGTGCTCGGCCAAGTGTGTGGCGTGACATCAAAGTCTACAAAGATCATGCGTTCATCGTTTCTGACGGCGCGGGCAACCACGGGATGCAGATTTTTGACCTGACTCAGCTTCGCGATGTTAAAAATGGTCCAGTGACGTTTGAAGCAACAGCTCACTACGATCAGATTGCGAGTGCACACAACATCGTAATCAACGAAGAAACAGGTTACGCCTACTCAGTAGGCAGTAGCTCGGGTGGGACGACGTGTGGCGGCGGATTGCACATGATCAACATCCAGGATCCAGTGAATCCAACCTTTGCTGGTTGCTTCCAGGATAACAAGACCGGTCGACGCCTTACGGGATATTCGCATGATGCCCAGTGCGTCAACTATGTTGGCCCTGACGTTGACCACAAAGGCAAAGAAATTTGCTTTGGCTCAAACGAAACAGCAATCAGCATTGCGGATGTCAGCGACAAAGACAATCCAATTGCGCTCTCATCAGCTTCTTATCCGAATGTTGCTTATACGCATCAGGGTTGGCTGACGGAAGATCAACGATTCTTTTACGTCAACGACGAAGGTGACGAGCCGCAGGGTCTGGTAGAAGGAACACGAACGCTGATTTGGGACGTGGCTGATCTGGACGATCCGATCCTCGTCGGTGAGCACATTGCAGCCGTCAAATCGACGGATCACAACCTGTACATTAAGGGCAACTTGATGTATCAGTCGAATTACGACTCCGGCCTCCGCATTCTGGATATCTCTGATCCCTCAACGCCGGTCGAGGTTGGATTCTTCGACACCGTTCCTTACGGCGAAGATGGAACAGTAGGTGGTGGTTCGTGGAGCAACTATCCTTATTTCAAGAGCGGCAACATTGTCGTGACAAGCGGTCGTGAAGGGCTGTTTATCTTGAAGAAGAAAGGTATTGATAGTTAAGCGCGACTTCGCTCGACGTTGAGATTGTGTTTTCGCTGTACTCACTGAGTATGGCGTGTCGCAAACGATGCGAAAGCCAACGACGAGCAATAGGTTTTGCAAAAGGGCCGGTCTTAGACCGGCCCTTTTTTTGTTTCGAGCTTAGGTGGAAACCCTGCTATTTGTATTCAGGGGCAAGTTCCGCAAAACGATCTGCCTCTGCGTTATTTCCCATCTCCCTGTAGAGCAGGCTAAGCCGATTCGCGGTTCGCTGTGTCCGGATGTCATCAGCTCCTCGGTGCTCGTTGAACGACGCATACGCCTCGGTCAGTGCACTCTCCGATTCGACAAATCGCTTCTGAAGACGAAGTATGTCTCCAATGTCTGATAAGGTGTCGATCAAGTGCCGATGATCAGGGGGCAGGGCGTTCGTGCGTATCTCATACGATCGGCGCAGATAACTCTCGGCCGCGACGTAATCACCCTTGTCTTTTAGGACACCGGAAATCCCGTTTAACGGGAAGGCTCTGTGCGGATGGCCCTCCTCCAGAACCGCCTCCTGAATTTCAATCGTCTTGTTGAAATAGTTGATAGCCTCGTCAAGTTGGCCAACATCCTGAAGCATAAGTGCAAGATTGTTGTAGGCGGCACCCATACTCGGATGTGGGCCGTCGTGATTAATCTCGAGGATCCGAACCATCTCCTTATTTAGCTCGATCGCTCGCTCGTTTAGATCTTGATCCGCTAACAACGTCGCGTAGCTGTTTAGTGTATTCGCGACCTCAATATGGTTTTCACCGAGCATCTTTCGACGGGTGCGCAAGGCTTGAACATAGAGAGACTCAGCCTCGGGATACTTTCGTTGAACGCGAAGGATTCCGGCAAGCTGTCGCTTGGTGGAAGCGATATCAACGTGATCTCCATCGTAATACTTTTCCTGTAGTGCCAAGGCCTCTCGAAGTAGCGGTTCAGCTTCGCCTGGTTTGTCTATCGTGCGAAGAAACTGCCCCAGTTTGACCATCGCGTGGACCACCCGTGGGTGCTCTGCCTCGTGTAAGTTCTGACTCAGTGATAACACTGCTCGGAACAGTGAATCGGCCGTCTGGTAGTCACCCCTCGTTTCAGCGAGAAACGCCATGGCAGACTGAATCTCGGCGATGTCGTCGTGTCGCGGACCGGTGAGTGCAAGCTTTTCTCGATACACCCGAGAATAGACCGAGTCAGCCCGCTCAACCTCGCCGCGGTCCTGATAGATTAATCCAAGGCTGAGGCGCGTCGCTGTAATTTCCGCGTTCGGCTCCTCATACACGCGTTGCAGGACTTCCAGACCCTCGTTCAACAGTCGCTCTGATTCGTCTTCGAGTCCAAGTTCGTAGTAGACCGAGCCCAGCGTCAAAAACATCGTACCCTGTACTGCGGGCTGATTAGCGAGGTCAGTTGACAGACGTTCGGCGCCAAGGTCGAGCAGCTCCCTGGCGGAAAGATCTTGGCCGCGGGCTTCAGCAGGATCGACGTTTTCAAAGATCGACCGCATAAACTCAATCACCTCTGCCGATTTTGCGGATTCTATTCTGGCAACGTCTCGTTCAGTCTGCAATCGTTGGGTATAGAATCCGGTTAACGCAACGATTGTAGTCGCTGCCGCCAAAGCTAGCCCGGTGCTAACGCGGTGCCTTGACACGAACTTGCGCGTCCGATACGTCACAGTGTCCGGCCGCGCTGTAACGGGCAGGCCAACGATGTGGCGATGCACGTCTGATGCGAGTTGCTCGGCAGAGGAGTATCGCCGTTCCGGCTCCTTGCGCAGAGCTTTCAAACAGATATTGTCGAGGTCACCGCTAAGCCGACGTCTGAGTCGTTCGTACCGCGTTGACCGGGCAAGGCTTACGGTGTCAATCGTTGCTTTTGATTCGCCCGTCGTGGATGGTTGTACAGGAGCGACTTTTGATACGGCTGTACTTGGGCGGTCGGGGTCAGCAGCAAGAATGAGTTGCCGTAGTTCATGCAGCGGACGTTCCTTTTCAAACGGACGTCGCCCGGTCAGCAGTTCGTACAATAGTGCGCCCAGCGCGTAGACATCTGTCGCCGTCGTGATATCGTCGCCGCGAACCTGCTCTGGCGAAGCATACGCGGGCGTCATCACACTTTCACCGGTCTGCGTTAAGTCCGCAAAAGCAAGATCATCTGAGTCATCAAGACTGTCGTCCGTTAGGATCTTGGCGATCCCGAAATCGAGGAGCTTGACCGTGCCGTCTGCCGTCACCAAAATGTTGGCAGGTTTCAAGTCGCGATGTACGACGAGATTCTGATGGGCGTAGTGCACGGCGTTGCAAACCGTATGAAACAGATCAAGTCGTTCGTCAATGGTGAGGCGATTTGCGTCGCAGTGCTCGTCGATTGGCTTTCCCTCGACGTACTCCATCGCGAAGTACGGAGCACCACTACTGGTCACTCCACCATCAAGTAGCCTGGAAATATTCGGATGTTGCAGGCGAGCCAGGATCTGGCGTTCCATCTGGAATCGCTGCGCGACGCGATCAGAATGGTCACTCCTGTTTAGCAGTTTTAGAGCGACCTGTTGTTGGAAACTGCCATCTGCTCGCTCGGCTAAATAGACGCGACCCATCCCACCGCGTCCGATCGGTTTGACAATCCGAAAGGGTCCGATGCGTGATTCTGATTCAAGTGTTTCGTCGGTATCGCGTCCAACGATATCGATGGCTACGCCGCCCAAAAACGTTTCGGCCTCTGTATCGGCACGAAGCAGGTCCATGATTTCGCTACGCATCGATTCGTCGCCCTTACAGAGCTTTGTCACAAGGGCTTCGCGATCATTCCTTGGGACTTGGACGGCCCGATCAAATATTGAGCGAATCAAGTTCCAGCGATCGTGATCTGTATCCATCACTATTCTCACACTGGCCGTTTTGGTTGATGCATCAGTGGTTCAAATATAGACGCAAGAAATCTTGCCCAAAGTGATCATTCAGGAATTGCGAGCCAGATAAACGAATCAGGTTTCACAATTTGCACGAAGTCACGCCGCGCCGTGACGTATTGCGGATCTTTCCTCGTGACGTGTATCAAGCCGAAGGATGACATCGGCATGGGAGAATCGCCCAGTGTCCACAGTTTTCTTGTAGCAGAACGACAAACCAGTTTTCCGACGCGTTCCTGGGCCAACCTCACGTTCAGTTCCGGCTTTTGCTCCTGCTTCGAGCCTCAGTCAGAAAGGTCGCCGAGTTCACGTGCGAGCCAGGCCTTGGCAAATCGCCAATCGCGCCCAACAGTCGGGACGGATACGTTAAGGGCTGCTCCAATCTCTTCATGTGACAGTCCACCGAAGTAACGCATCACGACGACCTTTGCCTGCCGTTCATCGTGTTGTTCAAGGCGAGCCAGTGCTTCGTCCAGCGCGACCAGTTCCTCGGCGCGCGCTTCGCGGACGGCAAGTTCGTCATTAAACGTTGCCATTACCGCACCACCGCCACGCTTTTCCGCCAGGCGAGCCTTTGCGTAATTGACGAGGATACGGCGCATGGCGAGGGCGGCGATACCCATGAAGTGGGACCGATTTTGCCAGTTGGCTTCGCGCTGTTGGACGAGGTTCAGGTAAGCCTCATGAACAAGCGCCGTTGCGTTGAGCGTGTGATCTGAACGCTCTCCAAATAATTGGCGCTGGGCGAGATTGTGTAGCTCATCGTAAACGCGAGGCAACAATGCATTAACAACGGTTTCGTTGCCAGCACTTAGCTTGTTGAGAAGCTGGGTAACGTCGGCGTCGGCCATAGGGCAAGCGTGGGAAGAAGATCCGGTCGTCTCAATTTGTCGAAAGTAGCTCGATTGCGCAAGCAGCGTTGAACGCAAAGATACAGAGCATACGGGTGTTATCGGCGATGATGATTGTCGGCCAAAGTTGGGCATGGCCGAAAAGTGGTTGCCAACCGTCCAGAGGCAAGGGTTAATCTTGGTAAAAATCGGGCGGTGGGTTATCTTTTACGCCTTCCGGAAATTGCATAGCATCTTGCCAAGATGCTGGTTTGCAGCTGGTTTCTTGTAATCCTAGTAGGAAGAGTTTCAAATAATTGCCCTATAGCTCAATTGGCAGAGCGCTTGACTCTGAATCAAGAGGTTCCAGGTTCGAATCCTGGTAGGGCAACTGAAAGTTGGGCTGGAAGGAATCGAACCTGCAGGGTTCGACACGAGCGGCCGCAACGAACCGGTCAGCTACTACACGTCTATCCCGCGACTGACGAAGACCCTTCGGGCGCCTTCACCCGGCCGACCCGTACACGGCCCGCCGAAATCCTCGATGTAATCCGATCTGATCATACGGGAAGAGCAGGACAAACAGCATTGCCGTCAGATTGTTGACCGGGTCCCCCCAGAACAGAGTACGAGCCGCTCTGTCGCAGCAAAACTCGCCGACCACGC
>CBDTVC010000161.1:0-6498 GCA_965363925.1 uncultured bacterium
GCGGTCACCCCGCGCGGTCGAAATGGTATCACACGTATGGGTACGGAAATCTTCGTGACTACGGCCTGGCGGATAAAAAAGTCACTGTCGAGCAACTCGCCAGCCGACACAGTTTTATCGACAAAGATCGAGTCGGCATCTATGGCCACTCGGGCGGCGGATTTATGTCAACTGCCGCGATGCTTGTGTATCCGGACTTCTTCAAGGTTGCAGTATCCTCATCTGGCAACCATACCAATGAAATCTATAATCGATGGTGGTCTGAACGCCACCACGGTGTCGACGAAGTCGTGGACGATTCTGGAAAGGTTTCATTCGAATACGACATCGATTCTAATCCGGAACTTGCCAAAAATCTAAAAGGACATCTTCTCCTGACAACGGGTGACGCCGACAACAACGTCCACCCTGCCAACACCTATCGGATGGCAGAGGCATTGATCAAAGCGAACAAGCGATTCGATTTCTTTCTCTTTCCGGGCCAACGTCACGGATATGGAAATATGGCCGACTACTGGTTCTGGCTGCGAGCGGAGTACTTCGTGAAACACCTGCTCAAGGACGACCAGTGGCACGCCGACGTCTGGCAACTCAACGTTGAGAAGGAAATGAAGTAGCCTTTCAGCCGCATTGCCGGGACGGGGAAAGCTGTGCCTCACCATCGGGCCTTCACCGAATGACGAGCGCGCGCGTGCGGCTGGCGCTCCCTGTGGGTCTACTGACGAAAAGGGTTGCTTATCAGACGTGTCAGCCGTCTGTACTGAAACTGCGGGCGGTACCATGAAACGGAACGTTCTCCAGGGTTGCTTCAAAACCTGGCAGTGCAACGTTTGGGGTCGAAGTGATCTCGTCCGCTTCGAAGCGCAGGCCAAACAGATGTAGAACCACTAACTCGAAGAAACCGCCAACACACATCGTCGCCCAGTCCGTAATGTATGGCCATTCCGTCGGAGCTTTCCGCGCGCCCCCGGCAACGGTTGGCGCAGCATGCTCCACGAAGTGGGCCTGAGAATAGGGCCCCTGTCCAGCCGACCGAGCAAGCCCAGGAATCCAACGAGCTAGTATATCCTGACGGCCGTGCTTAACCAGAGCAGACGCCGCCAAGGCGACCCAACCCGGCCAAGACCCATTCCATTGATGGTCCGGCCGCAAGGAAAACGATACATCCTCGTCCAATGGCGAAAGCGCCGCCATCCAGGAAGGAGACAACAATTCCTCCTCGAAGAACTGAATCATTTCCTCAACCTGTTCGGGGACGAGGTCGTCATCGAGGAAATTAAGCGTATGGACAAAGTCCCACGCATGCCTGACGGGCACTAGCCCACCATCGGGGTGGCGCACGTTCCAGTAGCCCGCTGCCGGCACGTAGAGTGTGAGCAGAGACGTTACGATTTGCTGCGCCCCAGACAAGAGGGATGCTGACTTGCCATCAAAGCCCGCAACCTCCTCAAGCCACGCCAACTCACGCAAATTCCAGACGTTCGTTGCATTCAGCGAGGCCACTACATTGGTGTAGCTTCCGACGGCCTCCAACAGACTGTTTCGGTCTCCGTAATCGGCGAGACCCGTTCCATCCCCTAGCGACCGATAGTGGTGCGCCAGCTTTCGACAATGATCCAGAACCGTTTCCCCTGCAACTAGTGTCGACAGCCACTCTCGATTGCCGGTCACACGCACATATGCGGATATCAGCCGAAGCATTGCGAAGTCGTTGCAGGAGTACCAATTCCCGGAATTGGAACCAGAGACATACTCCGTTCCGAAGTGACTATAGATGTCGCGCCCGAGCCAGAGTTCGACCTGTTTTCGAACAACATCTGGATCCAGCATGGCGAGTAGCCACGCACTCATGGACCAGTCATTAATGAAACTGGTTGTTACCCAATATCGAGGCATCAGCGTTACGAACGTCTGCCCGTACGCAGAATTAGTGCCAAGACGTTTGTGGTAAACCACACCAAGAATAGCTGTCAGGTAGATTTTCTCAACAGCTGGATCGGAACAGGTCAGTGTCGGCAACCAACCGCTGTAACGGTCGTTTCCGGGGGTAAACACCGCGCTAAGTTCTTCTGCCCAATCACGTTCTGCCGCTTCAATCGAGCCATCCGGATTATCCTTCCAGACTTTGAATTGTTGCTTCACCTTTTCTGGAGCTGCACCGAGTCCCACGAAATAGTAGAGCCTCCTTTGTTCACCCGGCGACAGTTGGAATTCATACTCAAACCACGAGCGATAGGTTGTTGTTGGTTTAGGCGAAACACCCTGTAGACTGCATGCATTGCTCGTTCGCGAAGTGTATAGTATTCCGTCGCCGTCAGGCAAAGCGGTTCGTACATTTTCGACAAGCGTCTCCGGCGGAGGCGTTCCTTCCCATGGCGTCACAGAAATCGCGGCACCCTCCTTCGGCGAATACGGCGTGTGCCAACCGTTTTTCGATTGAATAACGCCTGCTCCTGTTCTGATTCGAAGCACGACATCCTGTAACTCATCCGCACCGTTCTTCACGTCGATCCTGACAGTCACACCCGCTCCACGGACAGCCATCACGGTAGTACTCTTGATTTCCAGAGACCCCAATTCTACCTGGCGGACTACTCTGTCTGGACGCCAGACATAGGAAACGGGAACGCCGGCGGCACTAACGCCAACACCATTCACGGTCAGCGCACCAATCACCGTGTCTCCCTGGGAAAACGGAGGAAACGTCAGGTGCTGAATCGCACTGACGCAGGTGCCTGTTTGCAGCGAACCGATAAAATTCGTCAGGGCGGGTGGATTAAAAAGATCGCCGGGTCGATAGGTTAGCCGGGCGCTTTTCAGGTCATCCAGGGTTGGTGTCATTGGTCACTTGTAAACTGAACTGAGCAAACGCAGGTGAAAATTCACCTCCGTCAACGACTGCTGTTTAAGCGCTATCCGAAAGTCAGGCGAGTACGTGATACGCCCGTCCCGGACTGCTAGTAATTAGAATCCACGCTCCAGATCGTCCCAAGGATATCGGGTTTATGGCGTCCTGGGGGTGGCCCCGCGGGCGGACGCAATGTGTCCGATGGGTGGGACTGATAATACACGGTTAGAATTTGATCGTTTGCTAACTGAACCGACGCCGGATAACCGAGGTCCTTGTTTGGGCCATCGTCCCGAAGCACTACTTCATCTTCAATTCTCCACGTGATACCGTCCTCACTGATGGCTGCCCGTTGTCCATAGGGTGGGCGCCGATGACCATAGGTAACGAGCAGGCGCCCGTCGCTAAGTACCAGCAAATGCGGTGGGAAACCCCACAGAGGTGTCCGGATTGGAGCACTCCAGGTCGTACCGGCGTCATCGCTGTAAACGAGCCAAAGGAAGCATCGATCATCAGCATCGTTATATGGCTTTGTCGTTGTGCGCATCATGACAACGATTCGCCCCGACGGCAATTGTGCAATACTTGGCTCCCCAAACCGAAGGCTGTCTGGCTCTGGCGAAACAATCTGACCGACGTCCATCCACGGCCCTTTCCAGTCTTCGGCGGCTGATATCGTCACATAGTCCCGTGACACGCGGTACGATGCGACCATGATTCGACCGTCTAACAGCTCAATGCCGCCGTGAATCGTATCCGGCCCCCTTTCTGGAGCACTCCAAGTCAATCCTGAATCAACAGATCGGAGAACCCAGGCACCCGCCAGGTGGGCAGCTTCTTGATAGTTGTCCGAACCAACCTGTTCTACCCAAGCTTCAATCACGTCATCGTAGTAAGAGCCAGACCCCATGGCGGCGTAAGACTCACGGGTGTGCCGGGTAGACCAGACGTGCGCAAGAAGTGAACCGTCCGACAGCGCCGTGACTCCAGACTCACGCTCATCCAGTGGCGTATCATAAACGACGTAAGGCTTGGACCACGTCAAGCCATCGTCGGTAGAACGGACCGCGACAATCTGACCATTCGGCCCCATGTGTTCATCCGTATCCGTGTAAAGCGAAACGATTACGCTGTCGCCCACAGCCGCGATGGCCGGCCACGCCAGGTAGCGCGACGACGAACCTTGCAGCGTGACGGGCAGGGATTCGCCCACGACTCCGTCATTCGGGTTACTCTTGTCAACTTCACAACCTGCCACAAGCGTTACCGAGACAAGAAGTACAATTAGTCGGAGGTTCATCATCAGCCTATTTTGAGGAGCACGGGGCACGTAAATGTGGGACGGTCGCAAATCGAATAAGTCCGGCCCGATAGCCCAGACTGGAAAACCGCCCGGATAGCCTGGATCGGACTACGCCAGAATAGTGAAAACTGATTTCGCCTGTTACACCAAAATAGAATCGTTTGCCGCGTCGTATATTTGTTTGGTCTTACTTTTACTGCCACGGAGGATGAATGACACTGCTTTTTGTGCTGACGCTGCTTTTACAAGTTGCTTCAGATACGCTGACAGTGCAGGAGTGCTATACTGCCGCTGAGTCACACTTCCCCCTCAGCGACACGATCGCACTGCAGGACGAGATTGCCTCCCTTTTGCAAGACAACCTGAAGGCGTCTTCCCTGCCATCCATCGTTCTTGGGGCGCAGGCGCTCTACTTTTCCGATGTCGCCACGGTGACGGGCCCGGTGTCGTTTGGCGCAACGAACGACCAGTACAAGACATCCGTACTGATCGAACAGGCCATCTATGATGGCGGCTTAAAATCGATTCAGCGTAAAATATCGGATCAGCAGTCAGAGGTGGAAAAGCGCCGGGTTGAAGTAGAGTTGTACAAACTCCGCGAACAAGTTAACGCGGCCTTCATGGGTGCACTCCTCTTCGACGCCCAGATTGCAACGCTCGACACGCTCTCCAAAGAACTTCAGTCTCAGCTTTCGTTTATCGAGTCGATGGTTGAGAACGGAGTTATGTTGAAATCGAACGCGGACGTACTCCGCGTTGAACTTTTGCGAAACCGCCAGCGAATCGCTGAGGCAACCAGCAACCGTAACGCGATGCGCGCCGTTCTTGGCCTCCTAATCGGCCAGACCATCGAAACAGACGTGGTGCTGCAAACCCCACGGCCCAGCCTTACGAACATCAAATCCGCAGAAAAAAGGCAGCCCGAATACCAGCTCTTCCAGGCCAGCAGATTGTTGCTTAGGAGTCAATCAGCACTAAAAGCTAAGCGGCTAAATCCGCAGGTCGGAGCGTTTGTGGAAGGTGCGATTGGTCGTCCAGCCGGACTAAACCTTTTTGAAACTTCGATCACGCCGTTCTACAATTTGGGGATCCGGATGCAATGGAAGCCGTGGGATTGGCGCATCACACATCGGGAACGACAGATACTGGAAGTACAAGAACGTGTTATCGCCGCACAGGAAGAAGCGTTTACGACCACGACCAGCTTGATCTTAGAGCGGCAGCTACGTCAAATCGAACTGTTGGAAGAACAGATCGGGCAGGATGATGAAATTGTCAATCTTCGGGCCAGCATAACAAGGGAAGCTGGCACTCGTCTGGCACAGGGCGTATTGACGGCCAGTCAGTACGTCACCGAAGTCAACGCCGAGAGCCAGGCCCGGCTGACGAGACAACTGCACCAGTTGCAATTGACTCAAGCAAAATTAAACCACCTCACAACGTTGGGCCAAAATCCATGAGAAAGCGCAGTGTAAGTTGGGTGTCATTCGGTCGACCCGGTAATACCCTATTGTTAGCGACACTTCTACTTGTGGGTTGCGGTAATGGGGACCAACGCGCTGACGCGTACGGAAATTTCGAGGCCACCGAAACGACCATTTCATCCGAAGCGAATGGACAACTCGTTCGTTTTGACGTTGAAGAAGGCGAAACGCTAAGGGCTGGTGATTCAGTTGGGCTTGTCGACACCACACAGCTCACTTTGAAGCGACGACAACTTGTAGCGGCTCGACGCTCGGTACTTAGTCGCACCGCCTCGGTCCGGGCACAACTGGCTGTCCTCGCAGAACAAAAGCATGTTGCAGTTACCGAGAGAGAGCGGGTGCAACGGCTATTGAACGAAAATGCCGCGACCACCAAACAGCTCGATGATGTAAACGGTCAAATCAGTGTTTTGGAAGCTCAGGAACGACAGATCCGCACGCAGAATGCCACGATTCTTGCCGAATTGGAAGGTATTGATGCGCAGCTCGCGCAACTGGACGATCAAATTTCGCGAAGCAGGATTGTTAATCCAATAGACGGAGTTGTTTTGGTCAAGTACGTTGAGCCGTACGAGCTCACGGCGGTTGGTCGACCATTGTACAAGATTGCGGACTTGTCGGAACTCACGCTCCGCGCCTATATATCCGGAAGCCAACTACCACACATCGCGATTGGTGAATCAGTCGACGTGCAGATTGATGAAGACGACGACACGAACCGTACGCTGCAGGGCACCATCGTATGGATTGCTTCAGAGGCAGAGTTCACTCCGAAACTGATTCAGACCAAAGAGGAGCGCGTGAACCTGGTTTACGCCATGAAGGTTCGCGTGGCAAATCCGGACGGACATCTGAAAATCGGG
>CBDTVC010000162.1:0-6469 GCA_965363925.1 uncultured bacterium
ATGCCGGTTTTCAAGACCGGTGCATTCAACCGCTCTGCCACCCCTCCGCGCATAATTTACGGATTGGTGTGCAAACCAGCACAACGTCGTCGCTAAATATCGACATCGGTCGTCGCGCACGACCATTTCACTGCCACACTTCCGTCGGGTTGCGCACTTGTACCATTTACAAATCCGTCTTGAACGTGGTCGATCCGAACATTCAACAAAAAAAGGCCAGGACTGTTGAACAGGTCCTGGCCAAACTCGGCGATGCAATCACACGAAAAAGCGTGGCGGAGAGGGAGGGATTCGAACCCTCGGTAGAGTATAACCCTACGCAGGTTTAGCAAACCTGTGCCTTAAGCCACTCGGCCACCTCTCCATGAAACGAATAAGACTCGTCTCGAAATTGTCCAGCCGCTAACGAGCCAGCTATGTTCTGCTTCCGAATATACAACTACGGATGGTCATACTACCAACTCAGAGACTACTCGCCCAACTAGTTCTGGAGGGCGTCAGCTCCACTCGTGATCTCGATGAGTTCCTTCGTAATCGCACTCTGCCGGGCGCGGTTATACACAAGCTGAAGGTCCTTGATCAAATCAGCAGCATTTGAGGTTGCGCTATCCATCGCAACCATTCGTGCTCCTTGCTCGGATGCGTTCGATTCCAGCATGGCCCGCCACAGCTGATAGTTCAGGTAACGCGGAACAAGCTGGTTCAAGATTGATTTTGGATCAGGCTCAAAAATATAATCAATGTTACGTCCCGCCGTCACAGCAATGTGCGGGGCATCGTCCGCTTCCATCACTGGCGTTAGGAACTGTTCCGCCGGAATTGGCAGGAACGGCTCAGCGATACGATTCTGCGAGATTGTGTTTTTGAACTCGTTGTAGATGACCTTCGCTTCATCCCACCGGCCTTCCAGGTAACCATCAACAACATCGTCAACTACCTTATTCGCAGTCTTAAAACTGAGCTTGTCAAAAACACCTGAATAGTTTCCGATGAGTTGGTAGCCACGCTTCTTGAAGTGGTCATTACCTCGACGGCCAACGCAGATCAGATAAAGATTGCCACTGTCTCTGAAGCGTGCATACTCCTCAATCGTCTGCTCGGCAAGCTTGATTACATTGCTGTTGAATGCTCCAGCTAATCCACGGTCTGCCGTCACCACGACAAGCACGACGGCCTTCACTTCTTCGTGAACTTCAAAAAGCGGATGCGCAGTTGGATCGATCTGACCTTTCAAGTGGGAAATAATCTCTCCAATCTTGAAAGAGTAAGGTCGGGTGTGGAAAATACGTTCTTGCGCGCGGCGCAATTTCGCTGCCGAAACCATTTTCATGGCCCGCGTAACCTGCTGCGTATTCTTTACCGAACCAATTCTGGTTCGAATGTCGCGAAGACTTGCCATCGATAACCGTTAGCTATCCGTTTGAAGTTGTGTACAAATACAAATTTTACAGAAAGGAGTGCCCCCTGGGAAGCACGCTCCAGAAGCATGCGGCAACTAGACCGCTGCCTCAGACTGTGTGTAGAGATCTGCCAATTCTTTAGCTTCTTTCTCCAAAGCGCTGACGACGTCATCCGACAGCTTGCCTTGTGTGGCAAGTGACTGCATGATGCCTTCGTGTCTGACATTGAGTCGGTCCAAGTATTCTTTCTCAAATTCGCCGACCTTGCTGACAGGAATCCCATCCAGGTATCCCTTCGATGCCGCGTAAATGATCGCAACTTGATTCTCGACAGGAACCGGGACAAACTGACCCTGCTTCAGGATTTCAACCAGTCGTTCACCACGACGAAGCTGGCGCTGGGTAGCAGCGTCAAGGTCTGATCCAAATTTCGAAAACGCTTCGAGCTCTCTGAACTGCGCAAGATCTAGACGCAGTGTACCAGACACTTTTTTCATCGCCTTGATCTGGGCATTTCCACCCACACGGGAAACCGAGATACCGACGTTGATTGCAGGACGAACACCCGAGTTAAACAGGTTCGATTCAAGATAAATCTGACCGTCCGTGATCGAAATAACGTTCGTCGGGATGTACGCGGAGACGTCCCCGGCCTGGGTTTCAATAACAGGCAGAGCGGTCAATGAACCACCGCCCTTAACCATGTGTTTGATCGACGCCGGCACGTTGTTCATGTTGCGGGCGACCGAGTCGTTCGAGTTAATTTTGGCCGCTCGCTCCAACAGGCGGGAGTGCAAATAGAACACGTCTCCCGGATAAGCTTCACGACCCGGCGGACGTCGCAGGAGGAGCGATACCTCGCGATACGCAACAGCCTGCTTTGAAAGGTCATCGTAGATCACTAATGCGTGTCGTCCCGTGTCACGGAAGAATTCCCCGATACAAGCTCCAGCAAATGGTGCGATGTACTGAATCGTCGCCGGAGTTGAAGCAGGGGCGTTAACAATGACCGTGTACTCCATCGCGCCAGATTCCTCAAGCGCCCCTCGCACCTGCGCAATCGTAGAGTTTTTCTGGCCGATCCCAACGTAGATGCAGAATACTGGTGCATCCGTGCTATGCGTTTTCTTCTGGTTGATAATGGCATCAAGCAGGACGGCAGTTTTACCAACCTGACGATCGCCGATCACGAGCTCTCGCTGTCCGCGACCAATCGGGATCATCGAGTCAATCGCTTTGATTCCGGTCTGCAACGGCTCAGCTACAGGCTCGCGATAGATAACACCCGGAGCTTTTCGCTCGATTGGCATTTCATACGTTTCACCGGTGATGGGGCCCTGACCGTCGATCGGATTCCCTAGCGGATCGATCACACGTCCAACCATTCCCTGCCCGACATTGATCGAGGCGATCCGGCTCGTTCGACGAACTTCGTCTCCCTCGAGAACGGACTCTGCGTTGCCAAAAAGAACGGCACCAACATTGTCTTCCTCAAGGTTCAGAACCATTCCCGTAACGCCACGCTCCGGAAACTCAATGAGCTCGCCGGCCTCGACGCCCGCCAACCCGTAGATACGAGCGATACCGTCGCCGACTTGCAGCACAGTTCCAACTTCGTAAACATCGGTTCCGGCTGCGAACCCACCCAATTCCTTCTTAAGGACCGCCGTTACTTCATCCGGTCGTATTGCACTTGCCATTACGTTGTTATTGTTTTGGGAGCCTGAATCCAGGACTTGTTATTCTATGAACTTGCTCGCACGACAAAAAGAAACCTAGTTCTGAGAAATCGAACCAATTCCAAATTGTTCACGTAACTGCGCCAAGCTGTTTCGTACCGATCCGTCATATACAACGTCGCCAATCTGGACGACCAACCCGCCAATAATTGCCGCGTCTTGTTTTACGTTAAGGCGAACATGTTTGCCCGTCTTTTCCTCCAGAGCAGTTTGCAATCGCTTTTGATCGTCTACGGACATCGGCTCAGCTGTTCTTGCCGTTGCCTCCACCACGCCCTGCTGTTCATCGCGCAGTTCGCGGTACGCTGTCGTGATTGCCTTGATAGACTGCTCTCGACCTTTATCGATCAGAAGCAACGCAAAGCTCAACACGGACTCGCCAACACGATCACCGAAGAGCGCCTTGACAACACTCTTCTTCTTTTCGCGAGAAACGACCGGACTAGCAAACAGGGCCGCAAGATCGGGCGAAGCCGACACCGTGTCGGCGACGATCGATACGTCACTATCAACCCGTTCCAACGACTTCGCACTAACTGCAAGGTCACGCAACGCACTTGCGTATCGGCGAGCTATGAGACGATCACTCACTAGTTCTTCCTTATGTCATTGATGAACGAGTCTACGAGCTTTCTCTGGCGGTCAACATCGAGATTCTCCGAGAGAATCTTTTGGGCTGCGCCAATTGCCAACTCGGCGACCTGAGACCGAAGATCCATGAGCGCCTTCTGCTTCTCACGCTCAATCTCCTGCTTCGCTGATTCCTGCAGCTGTTGAATCGACTCCTTTGTTTTGTCGATTTCTGCAGTCCGAATCTTTTCTGCGGAATCCCGGGCTTCACGCAGAATTACCTGCGCCTGCTGATCCGCTTCACGACGGGCTTTTGCGTTGTCTGCCTGTATCTGTTTGGCTTCTGCAAGAGCACGTTCAGCGCTTTGAATCGAGTCTTCGATTTTGGTTTCCCGCTCTTCTAGCGCCGCCGTAATCGGTCCCCAAGCCTTCGACTTGAGCAACCACATAAACAGCAGGAAAGAGATGGTAAACCAAAACGCGAGGCCCCAATTCGGGGCAAGCAAGTCTACAGCTAAGTACATAATGTCTTGATTGATTTCGCCCTATGACCGGGTGACTGCCAACTGCCGACGGATAACCAAAAAGAAACCACAACGCGGCATCAGTTAGATCGTCCAGTCAAATCAGTAAGCGAGTCGCTTTCCTATTGTCCGCCAACTACCAATACCCACAATCACCTGCCGAGTGACCCCGCGACTTACGCTGAATCATAACAGTTTGGAAATAGATAGTTGCCCTGTCGTCCAGACCGAGTTGGCTGCGACTACTTACTAGCGAGGATAAAGCAGATAACAAGCGCGAACAGAGCCGCACCTTCAATAAGGGCTGCCGCGATAATCATCGAAATACGAATCGCGTTGGTAGCTTCTGGCTGACGTGCAGTTCCTTCCATGGCCGGGCCTGCAATTTTGCCGATACCAAGACCGGCACCCAATACTGCCAGACCTGCTCCGAGACCTGCGCCGAGGAATGCCAATGCTGATGGATCCATTTGTAAACTCCTTTCTTTCTTTGTTGTGATGGTTATTGGTCGAGTTGAGGAATCAAACAAGCCAGGCCCGACGGAGCAACAGCGGCAGAATTCATTCTGCTACCAGTGACCGTCATTGAGCGTTTCAGGCGTGTGCCTCCCCATGCTCATGTTCGTGTTCGTGCTCTTCGACAGCCATGCCGATAAAGAGCGCCGACAACATTGTAAAGATGTATGCCTGAAGGAATGCTACTAACAATTCGAGGCACAGAATAAATAGTGTAAATGCGACCCAGACAATCGACGTCCCATAGCCGACGCCCGCTCCGTAGGATTTGGCAAACGTAAAAATCAACCCGATCAAACTAAGGATCACGATATGACCTGCCGTCATATTCGCGAACAAACGAATTGCCAGTGCGAAAGGCTTGGTAAACAAACCAAGTATCTCAACCGGAACCAGCAGGGGCCGAATAAATAGCGGAACCCCAGGGGGACCAGCAAGGTGCTTCCAATGATCTTTGGTTCCGTTCAGCTGTGTTATCAAGAACGTTAAGATAGCGAGGATTGCTGTAACTGTAATGTTGGATGTCGCCGTAGTCGAAAACGGGAGCAGTCCGATAAGATTAGATGCCAGAATAAAGAAGAAGACTGTGAGCAGGTATGGAAGAAACTTTCCCGCCTTGTCGCCGATATTTGGCGCCGCGATCTCGTCGCGTACAAAAAGAACCAACGTTTCGAGCAAGTTCTGCGTCTTGCCGCGCGGAGCGGTTTCGCGCCCGATGCCGGCTTTGTATTTCCGGGCCATTGCAGAAAACACAAAATACAGCAGAAGCATCACGATCCACGCAATCACAAGATGTCGCGTGATTGAAAGGTCGATGATGATTTCATCTCCGTGCGTAGCTGCAATTACACCGGCTTCATGCCCTCCGGCGTCGTCTCCCTCAACGGAGGCCGCCACCGCTCCAGCCCCCTGCGCGTCGTCGTCAACTTCCTCGGCGTGGGTGTCCGCGTCAGCTGAGTCTTCTGCGTGACTCTCGGCCTCATCGTGGTCTTCAGGTACAAGCTCAAAATCTCCTGAGGCTACGGCTGCTTCGGTCGAGAGGAAGAAACGAGGAACGATACCGCCACCGGCTTTGCGAACGACAAAAATTCGCGGCAACGGCGCATAGCCCATTGGCTGGAAGTCCCACTTGTTATCATCCGCAACGTGGTGGACGGGGTCAAAGTCTTCTTCTTCGTGCTCGACAGCATCTGGCGCGTCAGCAGAGTGATCCTGAGCCATCGCGACGCGAGGTGCGGCAAAGCCCAAAGCAAGAAGAAGTAAGAGCGATAATCTGCTCAAGTGGAGACCGTAAATATTCAACACGCTGATACTCAACACCCTGGCACTATTGGTTAGCCCGTTCCCGGGACGCCTGTTCTCGAACACCTGCTTTATGCAAAGCAATGATTTCGATTACGAGGACGAAAACAAAAGTCAAAAAAAAAGCGCCGACGAAACTAAATTCGTCGACATCCAAAAAGGTGATCGCAATCGCAATCACGGCTAAAAAAAACGTCATCCGCAACAACATGCCGCCAAACACAGCAGCCGTATAGTAAAGCCCGCCGACCCAGACTGCGATCTTGAAGCCCGCGTAGCTTGCTAGACCGTAGAGCAGTCCCAGTAGAATTCCGAACGCAATACTGAATGTAGCTGAACTCATGCAGAGGTGCTGCTCGCAAGAACACCGCGCGGAGGATACATTCGACAGCGACGAACCCGAATTTACTGATAATAG
>CBDTVC010000163.1:0-6466 GCA_965363925.1 uncultured bacterium
GGCCAACATAGGCACGAGAATTAATCTGACGTGAACCAACCTCAACTTCTTCCATCCCGTCGGAAATTTCCTGCCACACGGTTTTTTCACCGTCGAGCGGTCGGTCTTGATCAACGTACCCAAGTTTAACAGTCGACCCCAATGTCAGCTTTCCACTGTCTGGTACTTCTTGACCGGCAATCATCTTGAACAATGTCGTTTTACCAGCACCGTTCGGCCCGACAATTCCGATAATCCCGCCGGGAGGCAACGAGAAATTGACGTTTTCGAAAAGCAGTTTATCCTCGAAGCCTTTCGACAGATCTTCGGCTTGAATCGCAATGTCACCGAGCCGCGGTCCAGTTGGAATTGGAATTTCAAGCGTTTCGTTTCTGGCCTCCTGCTCCTGGTCCAGCATTTGTTCATACGCCGCGATACGTGCTTTGCTTTTGGCGTGGCGGCCTTTCGGAGCCATCCGCACCCATTCCAATTCTTCCGCAAGTGCTTTCTGCCGTTTGGAAGCTTTCTTTTCTTCCGACTTGAGCCGCGAGTGTTTCTGGTTCAACCACGAAGAGTAGTTGCCCTCAAACGGAATACCGTGACCACGATCGAGTTCAAGAATCCAACCGGCGACATTGTCCAGGAAGTATCGATCATGCGTGACAGCAATGACCGTTCCTTCGTAGCGGGCCAGGTGCTGCTCGAGCCACGACACACTTTCAGCGTCGAGGTGATTTGTTGGCTCGTCGAGTAAGAGCACATCAGGCTCCTGCAACAACAATCGGCAAAGGGCGACACGACGCCGCTCGCCACCCGATAAATTGGTTACCGGCGAATCGCCGGGCGGACATCTAAGCGCGTCCATCGCCATTTCCAGTTTCGAATCAATATCCCACGCATTCAGATGGTCAATTTTCTCCTGAAGCTTGGCCTGCTTCGCCATGAGCGCATCAAAGTCCGCATCCGGCTCAGCAAATGCCGCGGATACGGCTTCGTAGTCCTTGATAAGCCCAACCGTCTCAGCCGCACCCTCTTCGACAATCTCAAGAACCGTCTTGTCCGGATCCAATTCTGGCTCCTGGGCCAGGTATCCAAAGGTGACTCCTTTTTTAGCGTCGATCTTGCCGAGGTAATCGGTGTCAATGCCAGCAATAATCTTGAGCAACGTGCTCTTCCCTGAGCCGTTCAAACCCAGTACTCCGATCTTCGCTCCATGAAAGAACGAGAGGTGGATGTCCCGCAATACCTTCTTCTTGGTCGACGAGTAGACTTTGCCGACACCCATCATTGAAAAAATGATCTTCTGATCGCTCAAGAGATTGACACCTGTAATTCGAATAGTATGGTATTGCCGATGGTCATCCCCCACAATTGGAGACCAGAAGCGGTCGTAAATGAGGTCAGACTAGCGACTTAAGATAAGGCTTCATGGCAAGGGTGCCACACATCCTCGCAGTAATCACTGCATATTCGGCATATGCGATCTTTGCGTCTCTGGAGGTAGCCGATCCCAATAGGCTTTGGTCATCCCTCGAAATACTCTAGTCCCGTGCATCCCGTCGTTTCGGTTCTCGCCATCGAGATGCTATCTTCGAGACGGATCTCTGTGCCAAAACGAATCGGATATATGAAAGCATCTCTGCCCAATATCATCTCACGGAAGGAGTACGACGTTTGCATTGTCGGTTCTGGAGCCGGCGGTGGGATGGCCGCCAAAACGTTAACCGAAGCGGGAGCGAATGTTGTTCTGCTCGAAGCAGGTCCGATGTGGGACTCCGCAACAGACGGCAACATGTTGACGTGGAACTACACATCGCCGCGTCGTGGGGGTTCAACCAAGGAAAAACCGTTTGGTGAATTTGACGGCTGCATCGGTGGTTGGGAGATTGACGGCGAGCCCTATACCCGTGCACCCGGCACACAATGGGACTGGTGGCGTGCTCGAGCCCTTGGGGGCCGGACAAATCACTGGGGCCGGATTTCGCTGCGCTTTGGCCCGGACGACTTCCGTCGAAAATCGATCGATGGCCAGGGCGATGACTGGCCGATCACGTACGACGAAGTCAAACCCTACTACGACCGGCTGGATCGCATGGTCGGTATTTTTGGGACGGAGGAGGGAATCTACAATGAACCCGACGGTGTCTTTCTCCCCGCACCCAAGCCGCGCTGCTACGAATTGCTGGTTAAGAAAGGCGGTGACAAGATCGGATTGCCGGTCATACCGTCACGCCTCTCAATTCTGACAAAGCCGCTCAACGGCCGGGCGTCGTGTCATTACTGCGGACAGTGCGGACGAGGCTGCGCGACACACTCAAACTTCTCGTCGACCTCGGTCCTGCTCCCTCCCGCTATGGCCACCGGCAACCTGGAGATCGTCCCGGGCGCCATGGTCCGCGAGGTGATAACAAATGGTGACGGCAAGGCTACTGGTGTCTCATACGTCGACACGAACACGCGACAGGAGTACACCGTTAACGCCAAGGTGGTCGTATTAGCGGCATCCGCTTGCTCAACAGCCCGCATCATGTTGAACTCAAAAAGCTCAACGCATCCAAATGGTCTTTCGAATTCGAGTGACACATTGGGTCGATACTTGATGGATTCCACCGGTGCGTCCGTTGGCGGATTTTTTCCACAGATGGTTGATATGCCAGCGCACAACGAGGACGGTGTTGGCGGGATGCACGTGTACGTTCCGTGGTGGCTGAATAACAAGAAGTTGCCATTTTCCAGGGGATACCACATCGAGGTCTGGGGTGGTCGCGGGATGCCGGGATACGGGTTCGGATGGGGTATCGACAGCACCAATGGCCTTGCAGCAGAGCATCGAGGAGAGGCGCGTCCAAAAGGCGGTGGCGGATACGGCGCGCAGCTTAAACAAGACTATCGTTCGCTGTACGGAACGTCAATCGGATTCTCCGGCCGTGGTGAAATGATTGCACGCAGGGAGAATCATTGCTCCATTGATCCGACTGTTGTGGATCAATACGGCATTCCAGTACTACGCTTCGACGTCCGATGGAGCGACGACGAAATCCTGCAGATCAAACACTTTCACGAAACAGGTCGAGAATTAATTGAAGCGATGGGCGGCGTTGCCACGAGTAACATGCCGGGGCCAGAAACCGGGTACGGCATTCTTGCGCCCGGCCGGATTATCCATGAGGTTGGCGTTGCCCGGATGGGTGACGATCCACGTACGTCCGTTGTAAATTCGATGTGCCAGGCGCACGAAATCGACAATCTTTTTGTCGCGGATGCGGCATCATTTGTCTCGCAGGCTGACAAGAACCCGACGTGGACGATAATGGCGCTCTCAATGAGAACGTCCGAACATATTATCGAAGAAATGACGGCAAGAAACCTATAGCCGCGTGCATCAAACACGAAAGCTGCTTTTGAATCCGCAGCTTGAAAAGCTACAGCTTGAATACACAGCTTGAAATACACAGCTTGAAATACACAGCTTGAAATACACAGCTTGAAATACACAGCTTAAAAAGCTCCGTGTTAGAACCACTATTAAAAATCCTACGTCCAGTAAAGTCATGGATCGAAGAGACACACTAAAATTGCTCGCCGTCACGCCAATGGCCGCCATGGTGGCCTGTACGGATCCGGATCAACTCCACGCAACTGAGGCGCGTCGGAAAGTCGACGCAGCCCTCGATGATGGTGGATTGTCAACAAGACAGCCGGAGTTCTTTACAGCAGATGAAATTAATTCGGCTAGGATCCTCGCAGACATTATTATTCCAGCGGATGATCGTTCTGGCGCAGCTTCGACAGCGCATGTGGCCGAGTTCATGGACTTCATCATGATCGATCAGCCCTGGAACCAGACCAAAATGCGCGGCGGTCTTGCATGGATGAATCACGAGTGCTACTCGCGCTTTCAAAAACCGTTTAGCGACTGCACTCCCGATCAAAGGCTTCTGATCGTTGAAGACATCGCGTGGCCGGATTTTGTCAAACCGGAGCACGAGGCGGGGGCCGACTTCTTTGCGTTCTTCCGCAACCTCACAGCTACCGGGTTCTGGTCGAGCAAGATTGGCGTCGAAGATCTCCAGTATCTCGGCAACGTGGGGATTGGTCAGTGGGACGGTTGTCCGAAGGAGTGTACGGACCATATCGGAGTGTCTTACGACGTTTGATTTTATCATAGCTGGAGCGGGGTTGGCCGGTACGATTGCAGCCTTTCATTTGTCGGCATATAACCGTGTTTTGCTTCTGGACTCCGGATCGGTGGGTAGCGGTGCAACGGGCGTTGGCGCAGGTATCGCAAGCCCGATCCTGGCTCGAAAAGGGAATCCGACCTACCGGTCCCGGGAGGCGTTGGACTCGCTTGAGCAGTTATGCGACGTACTGTCTTTACCCGAACAATCGTCACGGCCACTCATCAGGCCCGCCTTTGACACGAAACAGATTTCCTACTACCAGCGCGCTGCGTCTAATCACCCCGACCTAGCAAAATGGATCGAGCCCGGAGATCTGTCTGAGCGCTTCCCCTCTGTCAGAGCACCGCTTGGTGCGCTTGAAGTGTTTCGCGGCCGAGTGATCAACTTGCCAACTTTTGCAACGGCACTAACTCGCAACGCGACAACTAGCGGATGCGAACTGCGAGAGCATACGTCGCTCACCTCATGGTCGGCTAAAGGCGATGAGGTGGTCGTGACGATCCGCACTTCCAATGGAAAGAAAGAATCAAACACACAGGACGAATCCATCGCTTGCCGGCGACTTGTACTGGCACTTGGAGCGGGATATCGTCACTTCGAAGAATTGGCCCGCTTAAACCTGCATCCGATAAAAGGACAAACCATCCGGGCCAGTTGTCCCAGCATACTTCGTAAAACACCGAACATCACCGGCCCCGGATACCTGGCGTTTGACGGGGATAGCCTAGTACTGGGCAGCACGTTCACACATGGGGTGTTTGACACAGAACCGACGGCATCCGCCACTCAGCAGATTCTCGATCTTGTAGTTCCTATCGTCCCAGACGTAGCTCACGCGACATCCTTTGAGGCGACGGCCGGAACACGGGTAACGGTTCCGGGAACGCGATTGCCAATGATTGGGCCCATCTCGCACAGCAGTCTAGTGAATATTTTTACAGGACTTGGAGCAAAGGGACTTTTGATGGGATCATTGATCGGATCCGAACTAGACCGCTACCTTCGTGACCCAGAAAACATCCCGGAAATCATGCGCCCAAGTGTTCGGCGTCCGGCCTCGGGTTAGCTAAGAGAACTATTGGTTTAGCCGATAACTCACTAGAAACTCGGCGGCAGTTTGCATGCGTGTAGAAGCGCAACTGTGAGTTAGCCATTAATCCGGATTTTTGTCCGCATTTGGTTGGATTTTCGACGTCCCAAGCGCTTAGAAAGGTAGATTCTTTTGTATTTTGGAAGGTCTGCTGTCGATGGCCGTCACAATCGGCTACGATACGTCCTTTCGAACAGCGTGGGTCGTTCGTGTAAGTCATTCGCGAATGCCGCGCTTGCAGACCGCGCAGCAAACCGGTTGACCTCATCGGAAGCTCGATGCAACCGTTGCACTAATAGTAATTCACAATTGATACGTAACACGAGGAGCTAACATGACCGAGGTCAGTACCTCTCGAGTCGCCGACATCCTGGGCGACAAAGCGGGCTATCTGCTGGACCACAAGTGCCAGACAATTTCAAAGGACAACATCCACGTGCCAGGGCCGGACTTTATTGATCGGGTCTTTGTTAACACGGATCGTTCACCACAAGTCCTGCGCTCGTTGCAAAGCATCTACTCCAACGGCCGACTGGGAGCGAGTGGTTACGTTTCCATTTTGCCTGTTGACCAAGGGATCGAACACTCAGCCGGTGCCTCGTTTGCAAAGAATCCGATCTACTTTGATCCGGAAAATATCGTCAAGCTTGCAATCGAAGGTGGCTGCAACGCGGTAGCCTCGACGTACGGCGCTCTCGGCTCCGTTGCACGCAAGTACGCTCATCGAATCCCGTTCATCGTAAAGATCAACCACAATGAGCTGTTGACGTATCCGAACACGTATGAGCAGATCATGTTTGCCCAGGTCGAAGAAGCCTGGAATATGGGTGCAGTCGCGGTGGGAGCAACGGTCTATTTTGGATCGGATGATTCGAACCGACAGATCGTTGAAGTCTCACAGGCATTTGCGCGAGCCCACGAGCTTGGAATGGCCACGATCCTCTGGTGCTACGTCCGAAATTCCGGGTTCAAGGTTGATGGCGTCAACTACGAAGCGAGCGCGGATCTTACGGGCCAGGCGAACCACCTTGGCGTTACGATTCAGGCAGACATTATCAAGCAGAAATTGCCAGAATCTAATGGCGGCTATCTCGCTGTAAATGGAGGTAAAGGTTTCGGCAAGTACGACGACCGGATGTATTCAGACCTTGCAACGGATCACCCGATTGATCTCACACGATACCAGGTTGCAAACTGCTACATGGGTCGGATGGGC
>CBDTVC010000164.1:0-6460 GCA_965363925.1 uncultured bacterium
TGTAGACGGGCAATTGTCTGTCCGGGTTGCACTTTGTCTCCCCTTTTTACCAGTAGTGTTATGCCCGCCAATGGGTCAATCACATCCTCAACCGTCATCCGCCCCGCTCCGATGCCGACCGAAATCTTGCCCACCGCAAAGGCATCGATCGAGCGAACGATGCCCGCCAACCCGTCCGGCGCAATCACGTCGAGCGATTTCATTTCTGCCGTTCTAGCGGTCGGATCATCAACGACCGAGACGTCGCCTCCCTGTGCCTTGACGACCTCTCTAAATAGCTGCAACGCTTCGCCGCTTTCGACCGCCTGTCGCGCCATGACCTGTCCGTCACCCGGCGAGGGGGCCTGCTGGCCGAGCCAGATCATTTCGCCAGCGAGTGCATAAACCAGGGACATGACATCCGGAACGTCTTTTCCATGCAGGCAGGCAATTGCTTCTTCGGTCTCCGGCCACGTCCCAATTCCCCAGCCGAGCGGCTCGTTCATGTCGGTAAGCAGCGCGACCGTTCGCTTGTCAAATTGCTCGCCCAGAGCGACGAGTCGTTCCGCAAGTTTTCGCGCATCCGCCTTCGTTTTCATAAATGCGCCACGACCCCACTTAACATCCAGCACCAGTCCATCGATGCCTTCTGCAAGTTTCTTGCTCATGATCGAGGCAGCGATGAAAGGAATGAACTCCACCGTGCCTGTCACATCGCGCAGGGCATAAAGCTTTTTGTCTGCGGGCGCTATTTCTTTCGTCTGCCCGATCAACACAACTGAAAGATCTTCAAGCTGTTTACGATACTGCTTGAGGTCCAAGTCTGTACGGAAACCTGGGATGGCTTCGAGTTTGTCGAGTGTTCCGCCGGTGTGGCCAAGACCACGGCCAGAAATCATCGGAACGTTTAATCCGCAGGCGCCGACCACGGGAGCCAGGATCAGGGAAATTTTGTCACCAACTCCGCCCGTTGAGTGTTTGTCGACTTTTGCGCCGGGAATATCAGAGAGGTCGAGAACCGTACCTGAATAGAGCATTTCGTAGGCCAGCGCAAATGCCTCATCGTCATTCATCCCTTTCAAGAAACACGCCATCAGGAAAGCCGACATCTGATAATCTGGAACGTCGCCTGCTGTATAGGCGCGAATCAGTTTGCGAAGATCATCCGCTGCAATCGAAAGGCCGTCGCGTTTGGCGATAATGAGGTCGACAGGGCTCACGTGGGATAAGTCGGTTTATTGAAAAGAATGGATGCCGGACTCAGAGCGAGGCCGATTCCAAAGTGGTCTCGCAATTAAGCAACGGTCTCATCGGAATGCTGTGCATCAGTCGGTTCGTGAAAAACAAAAAGGCGACCCGCTTGCTCAGCAGATCGCCTTTCTAAACCCGGTTCTCCATCAACCTGGAGGAGAATCCACGCAGAGTCTGGAACACCGACAATAAGTCGAGTTCAGATTATTCTGACTTGGCGTCATCGGCTGTCGGTTCTTCTGGGGCGGCAGACTTTCGCTTGTATCGTCGATTAAATTTCTCAACTCGACCAGCCGTATCCACATACTGACGCTTTCCCGTATAGAATGGGTGGTTCGTGCGATCAACCTCGGACTTGTATTCCTCCGAGCCCATCGTCGAGTAAATGACAGAGTCGGTGCCGTCTGCAAGGTGCAATTTTACGGCTTTGTAGTCTGGATGTATATCTTTCTTCATGTCTTTAAGGCCGACTTCGCTTCGCGTCCAGATCGAATGTGATTGGCTGCCGGAGGCAACGCAAGAAGCAGTTTTGGCTGATTCGCAGGACATTTAGCGGACTGGAGGTCCCTGCTACCTGTCTTGCAGTTTATGATGATCTTTCGATTTCGTAATTGTGCTGCGACCCTGACTGCAGAAACCCATTGCATCGACTTCTGCGTGGGAACTACAGGTTGCAAAAATTTCATGCTCGGCTTCCCGAGCGTACATCAAGATAATGCGGGTCGTAGCCGAGCAAAATACGCCACGAGAGGTCAAGTTCCAATCAATGGACGTCTCGGTGAGGTCGAAATTGAGATTGGGGCCCCGGGAAACAACAAATTTGGAAGAAATGGGGCCCTGCTTGCTACCTTGTCCCAACATTGTCCGTCGTGGGTTACCCAGTTTTTGAGTGTGAACGCGGACTTACTTATTTGAGATTATGTTGTCCAAAATCGTCGAGAAAATCCGTCGCGAAATCCGCTTTCGGACAAATCTGCGTCGGGCAAAAGAGCTCGGAATTGATTTTTCGCGCCCGAACTATCTGTATAAGAATCGACTGAACTCCAAAAGCACGGTCATCGACGCAGGTTGTGCGGACGATCCAGACTTGTCATTATTTATGATGAAGTCGTTCGGCGTAAAAGCTTTTGCAATTGATCCGACACGCAAACATGCGCCTGCACTTGCCGTTATTCAGGGGGGAGCCGGAGGACGATTTGTGCACTTTCCGCTTGCTGTTGCAAACGAGAGTGGCACGCTCCAGTTCTATGAAAGTGTTCAAAATGACAGCGGGTCGTTGGTCACTTCTCACGGTAACATAACCCAAGACGATGTGCGGACGTATGATGTGGAGGCATTGACGATCCCCGATTTATGCCAGCGTATTGGCGTTGCGTCGGTTGACTATCTGAAGCTGGATCTTGAAGGCATTGAGTACAAATTGATCGAAGGGGCGCAGGCTTCCGATTTTGAGAACGTAGATCAGTTATTTGTCGAGTTTCATCACCATTGCATACCCGAATACTCATCTGCTGATACGTCGCGGCTCGCTCACCGGGTTGCTGGATTTGGATTCGAGATGTTCACGCTGGATGATCGGAATTATCTGTTTTATCGAGCCCATTGAGGGACGTCGGATTTTCCGCAACTAAATTACCGCGACCCCATGCATGACTGAATCAAGCAATGACTGAATCAAGCAGTGAAACCCAGCTTCGTCCGACTCCGCTCCACATCATCATAAACCGCAATCTATCGGCTCTGAAGTTGGAGATTGAACTCTATCCTCATGACGATACCCTGTGGGTGACGATTCCTGGATGCAGCAACTCCGGCGGCACATTGGCTCTGCACCTGGTCGGAAACTTGAGACACTTTGTCGGTGCTCAGATGGGTGGTTCCGGATACATTCGCAAACGTGATGAAGAGTTTTCAAAGCGAGACTTGTCACGACGCGATCTGGTTGACCTCATCGAGACGACGCGGTCGGAGGTCACTGCGGCACTTGCGACGATCGACCCAACCGCCATGGCGTCACCGTCACTGGCTCCCGTTGGCGAAGGTGCGATTTCACTCGAGCTCTGGTTGCTGCATTTATCGGGACACCTGAGCTATCACCTCGGCCAGATCAACTACCATCGGCGTATTCTAACGGGCGATTCAACCGGCTCTGGTGGTGGGACATTAAAAGCACTGTTGGACGAATTGTAGTAGGCTTCCCTCATGTCCGAAACCCCCTTGGCGCAATGGACTGCCGCTGTTAAGCGGCGCGATACCGAATCTGTGCGCGACCTGTTTGCTCAGCATCCGGATCTTGTGTCAAACGTGAACGATTCGATCTTTGATTTTGATAGCCCAGCCGTATTCGACTCCCGAACTAGTCCGGACCTGGTTCAGTTGCTGGTCGCCCATGGGGCGGATATCAACCAACGGACGGCTTGGTGGGCTGGTGGTTTTGGAATTCTGGAGGATCTCGAACCAGCTGCCGCTGAACCGCTCATAAAGCTTGGGGCAACAGTTGATATCTGGGCGGCCGTTGGACTGCAACGACTTGATCGCGTTACTGAACTTCTCGACGGCAATCCTGGTCGCATCCAGGCAAAGGGCGGTGATGGGAAACACCCGCTTCATTACGCACGGTCTCCGGAAATGGTTGACTTGTTAGTCAGCCGCGGCGCGGACGTTAACGCTCGCGATGTCGACCATCTGTCCACGCCAGCCCAATACAATGTGCTTGACGTATCGGTGGTTCGTCGCCTCCTTCACCACGGTGCTGCTCCCGACATTTTCATGGCGGCGTCGTTGGGCGACGTCGATCTGCTGACGCACTGTGTTGAGGCTGATGGTCATTGTGTTGAGGCGCGGTTGGGAAGTGGTAGTTGGTCCAATTCTGCTGGCGGACCGATTTACCTCTGGCGACTGGGACACGATGCGACGCCACTTCAGGTCGCGTATGGTCGGGGCAACAGTACTTTTGTGGACGCGCTGCTTTCGTTTAGTCCTTCACATATCGTGCTACAATCGGCAATATGGCGTGGCGACGAAGTTGAGGCCCGAAAGATTTCCGAGACGGGCAAATCGGCTGCAGCGGTACTTAAGACCCTTGATCCGAGTATAATGACCCGTGCTGCATGGGCGAACAATGTCGACGCCGTTAGGCTGCTCTTGTCGTTTGAATTTGACCCGCACGTAACGGGAGTTCACGAGTCCACGCCGCTGGACCGTGCCGCGTTTCACGGATATGAACAGGTTGTTGCCCTCTTGCTCGAACGTGATCCGGATCCGCCAATACACAAGAAGAATGAATTTGGCGGCACGCCATTGACCGCTTGTATTCACGGTGCGGTTTACGGGTGGGAGACGGGACATCCGCGACGCTATCCGGAAACCGTCAAACGATTGATTGATGCTGGGTCGGATTTTTCTGTTGAATGGATTCCGACGGGAAGCGCGGATGTTGATCAAGTCCTTCGGGCGGAAGCGGACGTCCGCGGTATCTAGCTAACTGGAGGTGATCAACTCCTGAAGTACCAACACACGTTTGGTCCTCCCAGATTGCGTTGTCGACAGCGATGCTCGATGGTTTTGAACCTGTTCGGATGGTTGCAATTGATGCAGATTGGTCGGCACTTCGCTTCCGAAGGCCTGTGTACATCAAAACCATGAAAAGGAATGCCTTGCGACCGATCTCCCAAGAAGGCAAGAAGCGGGTGAGTGGTCGCTAATCGGTGGTCACGTGTTCTACGTTGGTTTGTAGCCTTCGTCTGATGAGTCGCCTCAAGCTCCATTTGAAACGCTCGCGTCTCTTCTCGGCCACTCTACTGCCTAACGTGCACTATCTTTTTCGACGGGGAATTTCGGATGTACAGCGAAGTTGCCCTGGATATCTAACTATTGTGTTCATTCAGGGCGCTCGTTCAAATGGCCGGACTACTGTTGTCATTTCTCTTGCTAACCGGCACTTCCCAGTCGGTTTTTGATTCACCAGTTATTGTTGCTCCGAGTCCGATAGAGTTCTCCTCGGATCGAGACGATTGGCTCCTGGAATTCCTCAAGCGACTCCATCCGGATAGTGAAGCGTCACAGATTGTTACGACGCTTGGCAGTACTGCAACATCCGCAGAATTGATATTGGCACTCGGACAGTATTTTCGATCGCGAAATAGTGAAACCCGGCTGTGGGCAATTCCGAAACCAGACTCTGTTGACCCGTCGTACCGAGACGATCGATCGGAGAAAGCCATCGACCATTTCATAGTCGATCGGGAAGGCGGGGAACAGTTTGGCGACCTACTGCCTTGGTTCGATGATTCCAAAAAAATTATCACGCTGGCGCGTTTCCCCCACCTGAATTATCTGGCTCATTCGTATTTCCACACAGGTGACGAGAAATATGCGGCGGCGATGGTTCGTGACATGATGGACTTTGTCGAACACGTTCCGTTGAGTGCTGCAGAGGGCTACCACGTGCAAATGGACCTCAACAGTAATCCGTGGAATTGGGTGTTGTTGCAGTGGCGGGTGAAGAGGTGGATTGACTCACTGGAATACCTTCGCGATTCACCGTCCCTAACGGACGAGCAATACCTTCAAATCGTCCTGCATATCTGGAAGGAAATCGATTGGGTCCTCCCGAGGAAAGTACTTGGGCTACACAACGGTACACTGGGAAATCTGTCCGCGATTCTTTACGCATCGCAGTACTTTCCAGAGGCTGCAAGATCGAGCGCTTGGGGGCAGGATGCGGTTGGTTTTTTTGGGGCCTTTATCGACACTGCATTTTATCCGCGCGAGTTTCTCGTTGAGTTGACGATTGGTTATTCCGAAGGTACGTTACTGATGTGCCTGGACATGTTTGAAAGCTTGCCAGCCTCACCACTCAAAGAGGAGATCAAGCCCAGGTTAGAGGCAATTGTCGACGCGCACATTGGCGTGATGAAACCAGATCGGAGTCTTCCACGGTTTGGTGACCACGCTATCTACGATATTCGCGACCGGCTTCTTCGTAGGGGAGCGCGTCTCTTTCAGCGTCCAGATCTTGACTTGATTGCGGATGACGAGACTGTATCCGCGTTGCCCGATGGTAGACTTTCGTTTCCGTTCGAGTCCGATCCGTATTTCCTGAGCGGATACTACGCAATGCGTGACGGGTGGGATGTTAACGCCAATTACCTTGCCATGGACGCCGGACCGTACGGGACTAACCATCACCACGGCGACAAGTTAAGTATTGCAGTTTCTGGTGACGGGG
>CBDTVC010000165.1:0-6390 GCA_965363925.1 uncultured bacterium
TGTCTGGACAGGTGACGCCAAATTCTCGGAACGGGAACGACGAACGATGAAGCTCATCGAAGGAGTGCTCGACATTCAGCTTCGAGAAGTGCTTCGCGAAGATCTTGGTGGCACCTATGGAGTGTCTGTTACCGGCGGGATAGCATCTGAACCGGAGGAGCGCTTTCGAATGTCGCTGGCGTTCGGAGCAGGTCCAGACCGGATTGATGAACTGATCACAAGTGCCATGTCTGAACTTGATCGTTTCCAGAAAGATGGACCCGATCAAGATGACCTCGATAAAGTGATCGAAAAGATTTCCAGGTCTCACGAGGTGGGACTGAAACAGAATAACTACTGGATCTCTTCGATTCAGTACCTGGTGGACAAGGGGCTTCCGCTCGACCAGATAGTATCCGGCGGGGATTCGTTTTATGGATCGGTGACAACCGAGGATCTGCGTGAAGCATCGCAGCTTTACCTTGATCGATCAAATCTCGTCAAGGTTGTTCTTAATCCTGCTGAGTGATGAGTTGAATACCCTAAGCTGGCCGGCTCTCCCTATCAGTCAACCGTAACGTCCCGCCTCCTATGTCAACCGTTGTTGTTGGATGCGGCGTGTTCGGCGCCACAGCTGCACTTGAACTACGTCGGCGGGGTTGTGACGTGCTTCTCCTCGATGCCGGTCAAATCCCCAATCCGCGTGCGGCCAGTACTGACATCTCCAAAGTCGTGCGCATGGAGTACGGTTCCGACTTGGAGTACATGACACTTGGCGAACGCGCCAGAGATGGCTGGCTCGAATGGAACGAGATTGCAGGTGCTGGCGGACACGACCGTCTGTTTCACGAGACCGGCGTTGCCATGTTCTGCATGGATCCGATGCAGCCGGGTGGTTTCGAACATGATTCGTTTTCGAGTTTAAAAATTCGCGGCCATACACCTGAACGAGTTGCGGATACTGCGGTTCTCAGCCGTTTCCCAGCATGGAATCGAGATGCCTTTGTGGATGGCTTCTATCACAAGAAAGGTGGATTTGCAGAAAGTGGACGGACCATCGAGGTGCTCGTAGGGTGGCTTCGGGAAGCAGGTGTAACGGTTCTTGAAAACACGCGCGTAGAGCAGATTGTGATGAACCGCGAAGGTCGCGTGACAGGTGTTCGTACTGACGACGGACGAGACATTCCCGCTGACCGCGTTGTTGTTGCCGCTGGAGCCTGGACATCCAAACTAGTCACTGGACTTGAGGCGGATATCCGTTCGACTGGTCATCCCGTTTTTCATTTGCGACCCAATGATCCGAAGCTCTTCAGTCCTGAGCGCTTTCCAACCTTTACTGCGGATGTAGCACGAACGGGTTACTATGGATTTCCAATCAACCGCGATGGTGTTGTGAAGGTCGCAGTACACGCGCTGGGAAGGAACATCGATGCCAATGACGAGCGCTTGGTCGATCAAGACCAACTCGCCGCGCTTCGCCGTTTTCTCGAAGTCGCTTTCCCGGCCCTGGCGGATGCACCCGTCGTGTACACTCGCCTTTGTCTGTACGCAGACACGGTTGATGAGCACTTCTGGATATCCAGACATCCGATGATCAAAGGATTGACCGTGGCGTCTGGGGGCTCAGGGCACGGTTTCAAGTTTGCGCCGGTCTTGGGGAGCCTCATTGCCGATGCGGTTGAAGGAAAACAATCCTCGTTCGGTGACAAGTTTTCGTGGCGTTCTTCGAAGTCGCTCGTTGCAGGCCAGGAAGCGGCCAGGTGCCATATTCGTTGAAACGGATTGTGTAGACAGAGCATTGTTCGCCACGTATGAAGAGGGCAGTTGAGACGATTCGAGGCGATCTACGATGTGAGGCAATATGATGTCTAGTTTGGCAGGCGTTTAAACTCAGGCGGATAACGACGTTTGGTGATGGTATCGAGTCAGCCTACAACAGGTGTCCGTGCACTACGGCACCGCAAGCCCATTCGATTTGAGATGTACTTTGGATCGGGTTGGCTGGCGATGGATCGATATATTGTACTGTATTGCCGTCTTCGTCCTTGATACCTTGAGGCCCAATAGGAAGTAGTCGGTACACTGCCCGAAATCTGAACCGCTGCCGTCAAGACGACGCACCCACGAAAAAACGGAAGGATATGTACCCAAGAGTTTTGAAAACTGTCCGCGCGCTTGCCATTGCTGTATTGATGGTATTTCTCATTGCCGTCGCGAGCCAGACCAGTAGCGCGCAGCAGCGGCTCGGTACGTTGAAGTTTGAAAACAGCGGTGCGCCTGAAGCGCAGGAAGCGTTTCTGACGGGCGTCAAGTTGTTGCACAGTTTCGAGTTTGATGACTCCGCGATCGCTTTTCGCGAAGCGCAGAATCTAGATCCGGATTTTGCGTTGGCGTACTGGGGCGAAGCCATGACGTACAATCATCCGCTCTGGAATCAGCAGGATCGGGATGCAGCGGTTGACGTACTGCGTCGTCTTGCAGATACCGCAGCCAATCGAGCCGCTAAAGCAAAACTTCCCGTAGAGAAAGACTTCCTCTCTGCAGTCGAATTGTTGTACGGAGATGGTGACCGTCAATCGCGAAACGTTGCCTACATGAATGCCATGAGGCGGATGTACGAATCGTACCCAGGCGACCAGGAGGCAGCGACTTTTTATGCGCTGTCGATTCTTGGATCGAGTGGAGAGGGGAGGGACTTTACGTTGTATATGAAAGCCGCCGCTGTTGCGAACGAGGTCTTCGCAGTTAATCCGGATCACCCAGGCGCCGCCCACTACATCATTCATTCTTTTGACGATCCGATCCATGCGCCTCTTGGTTTGCCAGCAGCGCGGAAGTACTCGTCTATCGCCCCAGATGCGTCCCACGCTCTGCACATGCCCTCTCACATCTTTGTCGCCCTCGGAATGTGGGAAGATGTCGCGCGCATGAATGTTGCTTCCTGGGATGCAGGCGCCAAGCGCGTAGAGGCGAACGGACTGGGTGTCGAAAAGAATCAGTACCACGCTGCACTCTGGGAATTGTATGCCAGGGTTCAGCTTGGTCAATTCGATGCGGCGCGCGAGTTGATCGCACGCGTAGACGCTCATCAGCAGGAATCGGGAGCAGGACAAATCAAGTATCATCTTGCAATGATGCGGTCTGCATTCCTTGTTGAGGCGGATCCTCTGGATCCGAAGGTGCGGAAGGTTGATGTTGATGCTTCTGCGCTGTCGGATCGCGCCGCCGCCGCCCAGCACTACGCGGATGCGCTCGCGCACTTGCAGACGGATGACCTGGACGCAGCGACCGCCCTGCTTACCAAAATCGAAAAACGCCGAAGGGCTGCGTCGGTGAAAGCTGATAATTCGGCGCTTGCTGATGTTGGACGGACCCGGACTGACTTCGTAACGACGCTTGTAATCGAGAAAGAACTTGCGGCTCATTTGGCTGCTGCCCAGGGCAACGTGGCGAAAGCGAAGGCGCTGCTTCTCGAAGCAGTCGAGATGGAGGAAGGCCTTGCATTTAGCTTTGGTCCGCCGGCAATTGTCAAGCCTTCAGCGGAGGCGCTTGGTGAGCTTATGTTGTCGATGGGCAATCATCAAGAGGCCGTTGGCGCGTTTGCTCGCGCCCTTGCTCGCGCTCCTGGCCGCTCGCTTTCTCTAAAGGGACTCGCAGAGGCTGCAAAAATGGCGGGCGACCACGAACGCGCCCGTGACGCAGCGCAACAGTTCCGAAATAACTGGAAGAATGCCGAAGTTGCAATTCCTGTCTACGATTGATCCACGCCATTACCGCGAACAAAGGAAAGCGGCCTGAAGTGTCAAGCAAGCCGCTACACTAATCTCGTTTCTCAATAACCAGCTACACAAGATCCAGCAATGAGAATCACGTTTCTGCTACTACTGGCGGGACTGACGCAGTCAGTCGCTGCTCAACAATCCATTGAATATCATGTTGCGTTTCCGAACGCTGTACACCACGAAGCAGAGGTCGAAGTAACGTTTCGGGGATTTCCTGACAATACGCCGCTTCAAGTGAGGATGAGTCGCTCGTCACCTGGGCGCTATGCGATTCACGAGTTTGCAAAGAACGTCTACAACTTTGTCGCGGCGGATGAAGACGGTGATGCGCTGGAGGTTCAGCGGCCGGACCCATATCAGTGGAATGTTCTCGGGCACAATGGTGAAGCGGTTACGATCTCGTACACGCTCTTTGCGGACCGCGCGGGTGGCACCTACTCAGGAATTGATCAGACGCATGCGCACCTGAATATCCCGGCTACTTTTATGTGGGCTCGGGACATGGAGAATGCACCGATCAAGATCACATTTGAACCCGCTTCGAGTGATTGGGAGGTAGCCACTCAACTATTCATGACGGATTCTCAATACACGTTTACAGCGCCCGATCTGCAGTACTTCATGGACAGTCCGACTGAACTCAGCAATCATGCTGTGCGTGAATGGACGGTCGGCGAGGGAGACGATGAGCAATCTATTCGATTAACGGTCCATCATCAGGGGACTGAGGCCGAAGTCGACGAATACGCAGAAATGGCTAAGAAAGTAGTAGCTGAACAGATCGGAATTTTTGGAGAGGCTCCCCGCTATGACGTCGGGTACTATACGTTTATCGCGGACTACCTCCCATACATTTCCGGAGACGGAATGGAGCATCGCAACTCGACGATTATCGCAAGCACGCGGCCACTGTCAACCGGTGCGCTGGGAAATCTCGGCACTCTTTCGCACGAATTTTTCCATTCGTGGAACGTAGAGAGGATCCGCCCGAAAACCCTCGAACCGTTTGATTTTGAAAACGCCAACATGTCCAACGAGCTCTGGTTCGCCGAAGGATTTACGAGCTACTATACGGGATTGGCGATTCGTCGAGCGGGTATCACCGATGACGAGACCTACGCTTCGTCTCTTTCGAGAACGGTCAATGCCGTAATAAATGCGCCAGGACGGAAGCTCTTTTCGGCGGCTGAAATGAGTCAGCGAGCTCCGTTTGTAGATGCGTCAACGTTCATTGATCCAACCAATTTTGGCAATACGTTTTTGTCGTATTACACGTGGGGATCAGGCATCGGACTCGGGCTTGATCTGACGCTGAGATCAGAATACGGGAAAACCTTGGACGACTTCATGCGCTTGGCGTGGCGTAAATTTGGAAAGACTGAGCAGCCGTATACCGTCCGCGGGCTTCAACATACTCTTGCCGAGTTAACCGGCGACCCCGACTTTGCGGCATCGTTCTTTGCCCGTAACATTGAAGGTGTCGGCGTTGTTGATTATGAAGCGTTGCTTGCCACTGTTGGCCTGAAGTTGCAAAAGAAAAATCCGACTGGCACCGACTTTGGTGGACGTATGGAAGATGTCGATGATGGTGTTCGCGTTGTCGGATATCCGTCGATGGGAGGGACACTTTACAAGGCAGGTGTTGGCGATGGCGCTTTGATTACCAAAGTCAGCGGCAAGAAGGCAACCTTGAAGCGGCTCCAGTCTGCGAAGGCGGGGGATGAGCTGTCGCTCGAATTTGTTCAGCGCGGCGTTACGGAAAACACGACGCTAATGATCCAGCCAGATCAGTCGCTATCAGTTGTCACGTTCGAAGCGGCTGGCCTTGATGTTTCGCCGGAGCAGCGAAAGCAACGTGGCGACTGGCTGGCGTCGAGGGCACTGTAAACGAGAGGCCGTTGATTTGGCCTGGTGGCGCGTTCACGTCGCTTTTCAGGATTGATCTACCGTTCAGGCTGGCAGTTTTCGCCCGCCCTTGCCGCCTTTGCAGGTGACGCATGTCTACCCGGCAAACGTGGAGGCGCGCCAATTATTCAATTCTGGCGAGAATTTCGCCATTAATTCCGCTGCGAATTCAATCAGTCGAATGTTGAAGCGATTCTGGCACGCGCTGTGCACGGGTCTGCTCGTTATTCGCCGCATCAGAACATTTCTCCATCGTGTGACGCACGATGTGACTCACAGTTGTCACATGCCGAGCATTTCTTGATTGCGGAATCAGCTACGATACGGCAACTCGCAGCTGAGCAGAACTCATTGAACAGGTTACCGCCATGTTTTCGTTCCGATTGAAGCAAGTACCCATCGTTCGCAGTCGTGCAGCGTTCACGGTTTCGCACCAGGAAGCGTGTGAACAAGCCGAGGCATTGGAGCTCGTGTGGAGTTTCCTCTTAAAGAATGAGGATCGTTTTGTCGACGACCTGTTGTCGGAAGGTGATGCGATTGCGATTGTATCGCACCTGCGACAAGAGGAAATGGCGCGCAGAATTGGAGTCCCGCTGCATCGCGTCATTGAGGCAATCGAACGTCTCTCGTCTGAGGAGCGGATATCCGTCCGAAGGCAAGATGCTGGCCAGCCCAATCAGTATCTTATTCGCAAACGCGATAAGATCAGCCTCCGAAAGATTGC
>CBDTVC010000166.1:0-6366 GCA_965363925.1 uncultured bacterium
TCGGGCCTCGCAATATCCATCATCGCTTCGACGGTCCCTCTCAGGAATTGATAGCGTTCCCATGGACGCACTCCACAGTCCGCAAACACAAACTTGTCCGTCGAGTCACAGAAGCGATTGACCGTGTCCCTTGCTATGACGCGCTCTTGAGTGTTCGCAGCGGGTAACGTCCCGTATGGAGCGTCAAAAGACTTCCACTCCGAGATATCCGGCAGAATCGGCGCCTTCACTTCGCCAACGACGCCTTCCTGGACGTTGATAAACACGCAGCCCCACTCGTCAACGTATTCGCCCGCTGCGTATGCAGAGCCCTTGATCAGTGGCGATTTGTTGTAGACGCTGGGTGGTCGGGCAAAGTCCGACGGAAATCGATTGTTTAACTCGTCGACCGTGTCCGGAAACCGACTACTTGCCCACGGCAGCAACCAAAGATCACGCGGAAGTCTCTCAGGATGATCAAACGTCAGGCTCTGCGTGACAATTTCTCTAGGGGTTGAAGACATTATGGCAAATACCGGCTGCTCTTACGTTGGAGTAGTTGGTGCGGACGCACGTTCGCTCATTACTTCGGCAAGATCGGACCGTTCGAGACGACTCGTGTCAGGTTTTCACGCAACTTCACGCGGGATCTGGTCCAGTTCGGCTTGCAGTTGTTTCTCCTTCAGCTCATCCACGGCATAGACCTGCTCGATACTTCGTCCAAAGGCCGAATGGAGAGCACGGTTGATGGAACCCCAAGCGACCTAGCGTTTCGATCCGTTTTGTGCTTTATTGGAGAGTGGTTCAGTTCCTTAGACATTTAGATCACCCGAAAAATGGCTATCACCGAAAAACAGATACTCAGATGGTTTCCCGATCACAAGCGTCTTATCAAAATGTACCTGGACGGCTTCAAGGAGCAGCATGGCGTCGAAGGTAAACTAGACTCGAAAATGTGTTTTGTATTCCTGCGATGGATTGAGACACAAGCGTATGTCCCCCAACAACTGAAAGAGGCGCTGCATTTTGGAACCGGTCTAAACGACAAGCAGATTCAGCGACGCATCATCGATAAGATGGGGGATTAAGCGCAGAACCGCGCGGATTCCGACAGCGTACGCCTTTTCACGTAATTCCCATTGGGTGCCCCCTCTTGCTGGAGGGTAACGGCTTTGTCGCGGCCGTGAGGAACGGCGACTTGCCCTGGCAAAATGGCGGTCCTTTATAAGTGACGCCAGCCTTGCACACCCACCGATTTAGGCCGAACTTACCCTACTTTGACAGCAACTTACCCATCGATCCAGATGGACCGCTCGGTCCGTCCCGGCTCACAAACACATTGCCAGCGTAACATGACTTCCGTACGACGCTTATCGCGTCTGATTACGCTGCTCTTGCTGACCGTTCTGGTCGCCACCCACGCGCCGCAATCGGTCGCGCAGAGCGTCCAGTGGCCCGCGTTCCGGGGAAACGATAACCGAACCGGACGCAGCGCCGTCGACGGTCCCAGAAATCCGGACCTGCATTGGTCGTTCGACCTCCAGGCCTTCGCCTATTCCTCCCCGGCTATCGATGAAGACGGAACCGTAGTCGTCGGAACTGATGGGGCGGTCGTTTCGGTCCGCCCGGATGGGACGCTACGATGGCGCGCCACAATCGGAGGAAACGTCGTTTCTTCTCCACTCGTATCGCTCGGCTCCGTCTATATCGGAGCCCGCGACGGAAGGCTGTACAAACTGAACTCCACAAACGGCTCGAGCACTTCCGTCGCGATGGGCGGCGAAATCTGGTCGTCGCCGATCGACATCGACGGTACGGTATTTTTCGGGGTGTTCGGCGGACGGTTCTTCGCTGTCAATCAACAGGACCTGTCGGTTGAATTCAGCGTTCTCGCCGGTAACGAAGATATCGTGTCCTCGCCCGCCGTCGGTGCGGGTCTATCGCTCGTTTTCGGTTCTGAAGACGGAAATGTTTATTCGATACGCCCGGGCGGCACTATCGACTGGACCTTCCCGACACAGGACGAAGTCGTGGCAACGCCGGCCATTGGTCCCAATGGCGACATCCGCGTCGGTTCGCGAGACGGCCGTTTTTACCATTTGAACGCCGCTGGAAACAGCGTCTCAGCCTATAACACCGGCAGCGACATCATTGCTTCGGCTGCGGTGAATCCACGCCAGCAGTCGTTCTTCGGAGATCTCGACGGGCGATTCCACGGAGTTTCGGCCTCGGGGGCAGCATTATGGCAACCGTTCCAGGCGGACACCTCGATCATCTCTTCGGCCGTCCTGGACGCCAGCGGCATACTCTACTTCGGCACGCTTAAAGGAACGCTATACGCCTTGGACAGTGGAAGCGGCCTGGTCCTCTGGTCCCGGCAACTTGGCTCTCCCATTTGGTCTTCGCCTTCGCTCGGTCCCGACGGCTCTCTTTACGTCGTTGCCCGTGGAAACCAAACAACCAACGGCCGTCTGTTTGCGTTCCGTCCGGCGAATGTTGTGGTCGACTTCGTTGACGACCCGATCCTTGGCGTCCCGATTGACCTGGACGTTGTCGATTCCGAAAACGGACTCGTCAACGGCGATCTGTTTGTCAGATTGGGGGGTGCGCGCTCGTTTGGTACGCCTCTTCCGATTTCCGACGGACGGTCAACAATCCCGGCGTCCCTGGTAACCGAGCGTGGACTGGAATACTATGTCAGACTGCCAGACGGAACCACCTTCCCTGCTGTAAATCCGACCGTGTCTCCAGCAGTCCAGACCGTTCGCGTTTCGTCTTTGCTCTCCGCCGCGGCTTTCGCTCCGGCGCTCAACCAGTTTGTTTCAGTGCCGCTTGAACTGGATGACCCATCGATCAACGTCCTCGACGAGTATGGGCCGTACACACCCGAAAGCTGGAGGTTGTTCTTGTGGGACGATTTTGCGAATGCCGGGATCGGCGATTACCGCGAACCTCCGGAGTTTGACCCGGACTTTGAACCGGGTAACGCCTACGTTCTTGTCACGGCATCCGGTAATCCCTTTACCGTTCGTGACGGGACGTCCGTTACGACGGAGAGAGCAACGCGGCTACTCCTCCAGCCGAACCGATGGAATCAGGTTGGCAATCCGTTCGCGTTCCCAATTAATTGGTCTGAAGTAGTTTTCGAGCCGGATGTCGTGAACAGAAATGAGATTGTTGCTCTTACGGATCAGGGTTCGTTCGTTCAGCCGTCAACGCTGGCGGCATGGTCGGGTTACTTTGTCAGGAATCCGACGTCCGATCCGGTCGTGATGGTCGTGCCGCCGCGAGAAGCGGGCAGTAACGTGGAAGAGAGCACACGCGAGTATCCAACGGTCAAAGACGCGGAGCTACTCATTCGCCTTTCCGCAAGCATCGCGGGCGCATCTGCTGGCGACACAGAGAACTGGATCGGCTTCGCAGGAAATGACGTCAGCTCAGCGAGTTTCCAAGAAGCGCCGACAGTCGGCGACGGGATTCGCCTATCGATCGTCGAAGGCGAGAATCGGATGGCTGGTAGCTTCAAGAGCGCGTCGGATGCCGATTCGCACTGGACAATCGAGATTCAAACACCAGAAGCCTTCCAAAGAAAAGGATCGACCGTGCAGCTGGCGGTGTCCAGCGATCGTCCCCTTCCCGGTGGTCACACAGTGTTCCTGTACGACCAGATCGGTAGCGTCCTGCACGAAGCCAGAGATGGACTCTTCGCGTTACGCTTTGACGCGGGCGAGAAGAAGCGATGGTACACCGTAACGATCGGTACCGCGAGCGCTGCCGCTGATCCGGATTTCCTGAATCCGTCTGACCCACTCGACTACTCCCTGTCTCAGAACTATCCGAACCCCTTTGCGGACGAGACGACGATTCGATATCAGATTCCCACAACCGAGCACGTTGAGATTGCGGTCTACGACCTTCGCGGCCAATTGGTCAAGACGCTGGTGGACAAGCAGCAGGACGCAGGAACGTACGAGGTTGGCTGGCGGCCGGGCGAGCAGGACGCGAGACGACTTGCCAGTGGTGTTTATATCTGCCGGATGCAGGTCGGCGCCTATCGCTCGGTAAAAAGAATGGTCATCGTTCGATGAAGTACCTCGTGTTTTCGATTGCGTTATCCTGTCTATCCCTGGCCGCCGTCAACTCGGCCGATGCGCAGGCAGATCAAGTCGGCGAACTGGAAGAAACGCTGTCGCAGGTCGGTTCGGAGTACGCGCGCCTATACCTTGAGCCTCTGTCCAATGGGCTTGGCGCTAACATGAATTCGGGTTGGTTCCACTCTGCCCGCGTTGGCAGCGGCCGCAAGCTGGGCTTGTCCGTGTACGCCGGCTTTGCCGCCTTCGGAACGCTCGTCAGCTCTTCGGACCAGGTGTTCGACCTGACGTACTCGGGGAGAGTCAGCGTTCCGGTGGAGATTGGCTCCGAGAAGATTACTATTTCTCTACCCGCCGACTTTTCAATCCAACAGGCACCAACTGTGCTCGGCGAAGACAACGCAGTAACCGGCACGGCACGTGTTCGCGTAGATACGACGTTCGATTATCTTGGTGTTGCCATCCCGGTCTCGTTCGACTCCACTTTCTCGATTGAATCGGTTGGTGGTCTCGCTAAGCTCCCAATCCTGCCTTCTGCTGTGCCGCAGCTTGCGATCGGTGGTATCCTGGGAACGGAAGTCATCGTCCGATATTTTCCGTCCGTAACAATTACCGACTTTGGAAGCGTGAAGCTTGCCGGCGTCGGCGTGCGGCATAGTCTGAGCCGGTACGTCCCCAAGTCGCCCGTCGATGTAGCCGTGTTGCTAAGCTGGCAACATCTTGCAGTTGATGGCGCCAATGATGTCCGATTGCTTAATTTGCGGACGTTCGCGGCCAATCTCCACGTCAGTGCAAGCCTCGGCATTCTGACGTTCTACGGCGCACTTCAGAACGAGCGCTCGGATATTGACGTCGAGTACCTGTTCGAGGGCAATGAGATTGAATCCGATATTGACCCCTTTATTATCGCCTTCAGTGTCCGGGGATCAAATACGGTTCGCGCTGTAGCAGGCGTCAGTCTTCGAGCGGGACCACTGCGTGTGAACACGGACATTGGCTTTGGTGAGGTGACCGTCGTATCCGCAGGATTTGGTTTCGGATTCTAGAAACCGAACTTCTTTGCCGATCCTGGCAGGCGGACTCCCCTCACTGCTGGCTCTCGGGACGTGCGAAATCACAGAAGCGATGGACCGTGCAGCTCATCAAGACGTGAAACGCAGACCGAACCTTGCTTCCAGTCCCGTTACGCTTCCGAATGCATAACCAAACCCGGTAGCCAGGGTCAACTTGCTCGAAACCCGATGCTGGGGCGCGACGCCAACATTGAATATCGTTCGAGATCCGAAAGAGTCGGTCTCGCCGAAATATCGACCGGAGACGAGAAGTCCAAAAGAAGTGGCATCCGAAACATGAATCCTGTAAGACAGTTGCGCCTCCGTCTTATTCGGGATACTTCTAACTTCTCCCGGGGTCGTGATCAATGCTCCGGACGGAACCGAGCTGCTGGCCTTCCGCCGATGCGTAGCCATGACGACAAATTCATCGCGTCCGATAAAGGACTGCAGTAGTGCCGTCATGCCGATCCGATTTCCCGAGCTGATAACGACCGACCCGTCGATCGTATCGTCGGTGTACTGCGTCAGCGTCAGGTCCGCCGACACGCGTGAACTCTCGCTTACGCGCGCGTCAAGACCTCCGGTCAACACAAGCTCGTCGCCCGGATCGTAGTCACCCTCGACGAGGGACCTCGGCTGGAACGAACTCTTGTATTGGTACGCCGCCCCGAGACCGACAACCAACGAAGGCGTAATCGGAATCGCAACTACGAGCCCGGGGCCGAGGTTGACACCCTGACCGAAGATGGGTACCTCAAAATCGTAATAATGCTTGCTGAGTGTAGACGACGTCTGAAACTCCTCGGGATTGAGTGTCGACTTGCCACTGGGAACGTTGGCGCGGATACTTGCCACCAGACTCAACGGTCCAAGGACGCGCGAATACGTGGTCCCCAACTGGACGTCACCGACGCCTGAGATCTGATCCAGATCGCGACCACGCGCAAGGGCGGGGGCGGCACGTAGGACGAATCCGAATTCTCGGCCGACGGGAACCGCGACAGTCACCGGTAGGCTCACCTGCTCAAAATAGGTTCCATCGTCTTCGTATCGCTGGTACGTGGCGGTCGTCGTCACGGTCGCAGCTGCCCGTTGGCTGCCCAGAGAAATGGCATTCTGCGCAACGGTGAACATCGGCAGGAAGAGCGAAAAGACACCGACGAGCAAAATGGTCGAGGTCAAATTCATCGCGCATTTCGATCGATACATTACTCGTTACCGGGTGGTCGGGGTGGAACGGG
>CBDTVC010000167.1:0-6363 GCA_965363925.1 uncultured bacterium
CTTGATGAACGGCGACACGCCAAGGCGAATTAAATCGCCTCGATGCGATTGCAGCGACGCGATTAAGCGCACAGGTGCGTCGCTTTCGACGCCCATCCTCCCGTGGCGTAATTATTACGGAAGATCAAGGCGGGGGAAGCCAACTAACATCCGACTGGACAACTGTCCTAGTCCTGGTCCTTCACGCGTCACGGGCTCGTCAGGCGAAAATTCACGACTGATGCCATCTTGACTTTCACTGCGGTACCGCGCTGGCGGCCCGGTACAAACTTCATTAAGCGGATGACTCGAAGTGCTTCGTCATCGCAGCCGGCTCCGATGCCGCGAAGGACAACGGCTTCGGTGACGTCACCCTGTTCATTGACGATATACTGAACGGTAACCCGGCCCTCCACTTGGGCCTGGATAGCAAATTGGGGATATTTGACCGCCTGGTTTAGCGCTTCCAATCCGCCGATCATGACCGGCGGCTCTTCGACTACAACAAAAAATGCGGGCTCTTCTTCGATTACCTCGGCCGGCGGTGGAGGCGGCAATTCTATGACAGCGTCTGCAATGTCGAGGGTTGCGTCCAGGTTGAGTTCGTCATCCTCGACGATGGTGTCATCCGAGACGGCGATCGGAACGGGTGGCCTCGGTGGTGGCGGAGGCGGTAGCTCCTGCCGGGTTTGAAGTATTTCCTCCATCACGATCGTTTCCTGCTGTGCCATCCGGATTTCGAAACTGTCGTCTGAAGGTTGAAGGGGCGAATGCACTAATCCGACGAGCAACAACAAGGAACAGATGAAGCCGGCTTGGACCTTGACGGGGTAGAACGTCCGGCCAGTGTTGCCGCTAGCCTTATACGGTCGGCGCGGTTGGTACGGTGGATACACAATCTCGATACCCGCCAACCGTGCTGCTTGTCTTTCTTCTCGACGTTCCTTTTCGCGACGGCGTAGGGTTACGTCGAGCCGCAGTTGTGTTGCGTTACCCAATCTTTCTGGCATTGTGTTCCTCCGACCGTTGAACTCGATTCTACTTACTTTTCCGCAGTGTACGGAGGGGTCTGCAGATTGTTATCTACTTTATTATCGATCTGAGCGAAACTTCCGGAATTTCAGACCAACTTTTTCGATTATCGGCCCCCTGGACAGCTGCCTACACCTTCGGCAAACCGATTAGCAGGCCGCCATTGATGAGTCTGGAAACAAGAATCGAACCGGAAGCCAGAATTGATCGCAACGAGAAGCTAAACGATCTCGTCCGGACCAAACTCCAGAACCGGCCCGCGATAGCCAAAGATTCGCTGTATCCAGCGAGTAATCCAGGCTGATTGTTTCTGGACGTACCATTGATCCGCGGCTCGCCGGGCACCAAGCGCGTAGGTTGGATACGGATGGATCGTATCCGCAAGGTTGCGCATCGTTACGCCGTTCTTGATCGCGACGGCATACTCTCCAATGATTTCCCCGGCCGACGCACCGGCAACATCCGCACTATATATTTTTCCATCCCAATCGCGTACGTGCACCTTGATCAACCCACGCGTCTGTGATTCAGTAATCGCCCGATCAACCTTCGAATACGGAAACCGATAGGTGCGGTACTTCACGCCGGCTTCGTCGAGTTCCTTGGTCGTGCGTCCGACGTGTGCAAGTTCAGGATCCGTATACGTTACCCATGGCACGTGCTTCGAATCGATTTTCATCGGAAGCTTCAGGAGCGCATTGGTTGTGGCGACCTTTGCCATGTGTTCGCTCATGTGCGTAAACTGATACCTACCCGTCACATCGCCGATCGCGTAAATATGTTTCTGGTTGGTACGGCATCGGTCGTTTACCTGGATACCTTTTTTGTATGTCTCGACACCAGCCGCCTCGAGGTTCAGCGACTTGTAATTTGAGCGTCTGCCGGTTGCAACAAGGAGGGCATCAGCTTCGATAATCACAGGTGATCCGTTGACTTCCGTATTGATTCGGATTTCCTGCGTCGTGGGATTTCCGCCTTCGCTTTCGATCGGTTCGACCGATGTGACGCTTGCACCCAGAGTAAATGTCACGCCGTCTTCCAAGAGCGATTCATGAACGATGGCGGTTAGTTCCGGGTCGTCGTTTGCGAGGATGCCGTCTGCCATATCAATAACGGTTACCGCTGTCCCCAGACGAGAAAACGCCTGAGCCATCTCGATCCCGATCGGTCCGCCACCGATGATCGCCAGTCGCCGCGGTTGTTCGGTTAGCTCGAAGAGCTTTTCGTTTGTCAGGTGCGGCGTCTTGTCGATACCGGGAATTGGTGGCACCCACGCCTTTGCACCGGTCGCAATGATGAAGTACCGGCTGGTGACCGTTCGCGACTTACCATCGAGTTTAATTTCAATGGTGTGCTCGTCTACGAAACTGGCGTGCCCGGTTTCAACATCGATTCCCATCTCGGTGTAGTCGGCCGGATTATCAGCTTCCTGGTAGACTTCTTCGCGCACTTGCCTGATGTAGTCCATCACTTTGCCAAACGGAACATCGAGCGGCTGATCTGTCAAGCCGTAGTGTCCAGCTTGTTTGATATGATGCGCGACCTTTGCAGCTTTCAGGATAGTCTTACTTGGCACACATCCATACCACGTGCAGTCGCCACCAAGTCGTTCGGACTCAATCATCATGGTCTTGGCCCCAAACGTGACGCCGATGCCCGATGCGGTGAGTCCGGCGGCTCCGCCACCGATTACAATGAGGTCGTATTCGTACTTAGCCACGTTCGTCAGGGTTTGATGGTTGGATGACCGCTGCATTTTTTTGCACCTTCTTTACTGTAGACCAGGCGCCGTATGCGAGAAGCGCAGCGATCATCACATAAACCCATGTGGGAATGTTGTGGCCCACGATGATCAGGTACAGGTAAGCGGAGATGAAGAAGAATCCCGCGGAAAGTACCGGCAATACAATTGATCGTTTGGCGCGGATGTTCTTAACGAGCCATGCAATTGAGAGGGTGAAGAATGGGATGGCGCCAACGTAAATGGATCCGAAAATGATCGGATTTACGCCGTACTGCTGGCCGAGGGAGAGGAACCAGGTCTTAAGATCCATACGTCCGGGTCAATTCGCTATTGTCGATTCTGATGAGTTCTGCACTGCTTCGTGTCCGCTTGGTGTTCGCTTGGTGTTCGCTTGGTGTTCGCTTGGTGTTCGCGTTGCATTCGTATCTCACAGCCAAATTGTGTTACAGGGGAGCCAAAAACTCGAGCGGGGGTGGCATCAACCTGCTATTGGCGTTCTGATCGAACCACGCTCATTTATAAGCCCTCAACACAGAGATAACCTTGGGCATACTATGTGATTCTGCAATGTGTACATTTCTTCAAAGCTGTACTAGATGTTTGAAAGAGTTGTACAATGCGCCTTTCTCCGCAGACCCGTTTGGACTTCGCAAAGGTAGCGACGATAACCGTCGCCTACATTCTCTTTAGTCTCTTCCTTGCGATCTACGACCATGTCATGCTTGGCCCGCCGCTGGTGGATGAACGACCTGTTGGTTACGATCTGCAACTGAATCTATTGATTCACGGTCTCAGTGGCCTAATTGCCGGCGTGCTTGGCGGCTATCTGTTTGTGGTCGTGGACCGACATGTCTTCCGCAAAAACTCGCTCGGTATTGCGTTGTTGAAGACGGCTGGCGCCTATCTGTTTGTCTATCTCGTTGTGACCGTAGCAATCTCATTGACAATCGGTTTTGCTTCGCGTGACCTTTACGGTTCATCAGGCGAAATTGCGGCGCTAGTGTGGGAGAATGCTACGCATCCAGCTCAGCTGGTATTCTTTGTCATGTGGGGTGCGATTGCACTCCTCACGTTGTTTCTGCTGCAGGTCTACGACAAGTTTGGTCCGGGAATCCTTCGGAAATTTCTCATGGGGAAATATTTTCATCCGCATAGGGAGGAACGCATCTTTATGTTTTTGGACATGCGTTCGTCGACGACGATTGCGGAAAAGATCGGGAGTGAAGCCTATTTTCGGCTGTTGCGCGAATGCTTTTCTCTTGTCACGAATCCGATCCTTGAGTCCAACGGAGAAATTGCCAATTACGTCGGGGACGAGATTGTCATAAGCTGGACTCCTTCAAAAGGATTTGCAGATGCCAATTGTCTTCGCTGTTTCGTCGCGATACAAAAGGCAATCGCGGAGTCGGCCGAGCAGTTCAGGCAAAATTTTGGGCTTGTGCCGGAATTCAAAGCGGGGCTACACTTCGGATTTGTAGTAGCCGGCGAGATTGGAGAAATCAAAAAAGACATCGTGTACTCAGGCGATGTCCTGAACGCCGCGTCGCGGATTCAGGATCTCTGCAACACGTACGGGGAGAATCTGCTGGCGTCCGGGCAAACGTTGGAAAGAATGCCAGATCCGGCAGCGTTTTCGTACAGAGCGATTGGCGAGATTGAGCTTCGCGGCAAACAGGAGCACCTGATGGTGCACGCTGTTCGATCAAACCCTGCGGCCCAGGAGTCAATCTAGGGGGGCACGAAATTACACTGCTTCCCTTGCCCGATCCAACGTCTCGATCAACGCATCGATATCGGCCTCCGTTGAACGATAGTTTGTGATGCACGCCCGCATGGCTGCATCCTTGCCACCGAGTACTGTCGAAGAAATCCACGCATCGCCAGATCGAACAACGCGCTGCACAATTCCGTCCAACGTCGCCCGGTCAGACAGATCTACATGGCCCTCAGGTACAAAGCAAGTGACCGGCAATGGCGTCTCATTGATGATCCGCCAACCTGATTCTTGGAGGCGTTTTTCGAGATAGTTGCCAATGTTTATCTGATGCTCCAGTGCTACGCGGTAGCCGTCCCAACCCGCGACCAACAGCGAAAGAAATACCTTCAATCCGATAAACCGCCGCGACCATTGCAGCGTGTGTGAGAACGGATCGACGATGTCAAGGCCAGACGCGTCGCGCGGCATGTACGCATTCGCCGTTGCAAACGTGTCCGTCATTATCTGCGGATGCCTTGTCAGGAAAACACCTGCCGCCATCGGGACAGACAACCACTTGTGTGCGTCGAAGGTAATCGAATCAGCTCGTTCAATTCCAGTCAGGTAGCTCTTCACAGATGGCGCAAACACAGCCGCGCCGCCCCACGCTGCATCAACATGAAACCACAAAGACTCGCGCCAGGCAATATCCGCAAGCTCGTGTAAAGGATCTGCAACGCCGGAGCCCGTCGTGCCTGCCGTCCCGACAATCATAAACGGAAGGTGACCAACGCTTTTGTCAGCAGTGATCATGGCGGACAACATTGCCAGGTCCATTCGGTAGTTCGAATCAACCGGCACCGTCCGGACTGCCGCTGCGCCGATCCCGCTGACTCGTGCGGCTTTTCGGACCGAATCGTGTGAGTCTGCAGTTACATAAAGCGTCGGCTGGCCACTGAGCCCTCGCGCACCCGATTGACCGAAATCCGGAAAGGTGTGACTCAATGCGGTTAGTAGCGCCGTATGATTGGCTTCTGCACCGCCAGTGCAGAACGAACCGTCCGTGGAAGCTTCTGCGTATCCGAACCGTTTCCCAAACTGCCGAATGAGATGCCGCTCAACTTCGGCGGCAAAAGGAGAGTGACTCCATGCAGCGAGTTGCGGATTAAAGGCCGCGACGAGTGCGTCGGCTGCAATACCCATCGTCGTCGGAGCCGGATTGAACAACCCGTAGTACCGAGGATGTGGCGTGTGTACTTGATACTCCGTCAGTGACTTTGCGGCGAAGCGGACCGCTTCTAGCGGATTCATTGGCTGCCCAAAGTCGTACGCTTCCAATGACGCTCGTAGCAGTTCAGGATCCAATGGTGGCGAAACCTGCAAATCGTCAACGGTCTCGATGTACGTTTCGATCAAATCAACAACTTCCTTCCAGAGTAGTTGACGTACGTCTGCAGGAAGATTCAGCATGCTGTGCTCTGTTTGTAGCGAAGCCTATTGGACGGTAGTATCGTTGGGGGCATCGTTGATGTTGCGGAGTATTTCGGCCGAGTCCGGTCTGAGCAGGGCCAGAATTGATTGGTGATGAACGATGAGATAGTCTTTGCTCTGGTACGTCACCTCGATAGCATCTTTGCGCACAAAATAGGCCTGGTCGCCTGCGCGCGCCTGCAACGGCAGATAGCGAACAGGGGCCTTTGGCTCAGCCCACGGCTCTGTGTCTGAGTATTCCGGATTCGGAATGACGTATCCGGGCCCGACGCGCACGACCATTCCTACGTGAACGCGCTCGCTTTCCAGAACGCTCGCTGGCAACAGTAATCCGGAGTTTGTTTGTTTCTCTCCGTCGTCGGGCTCAATTAGAACCCGATCCGCAACCATGATTAATTCGCTCATTCAAACGGGTCTATTT
>CBDTVC010000168.1:0-6342 GCA_965363925.1 uncultured bacterium
TGCAGTGGCAAAAGCTGCAGGAGTGGACGGAATTCATCCTGGTTATGGATTTCTATCTGAGAACGCTGACTTCGCCGAGCGGTGCCAGGCAGAAGGGATCACCTTCATTGGCCCACCACCAAATGCCATCCGCGAGATGGGTGATAAGACGGCTGCTCGATCGCTCATGGAAAAAGCCGGCGTTCCTATGGCTCCTGGTACGACCGGAGCCATCGAAGATGAAGCCGAGGCGATCAGGATCGCAGAGGAAATCGGATATCCAGTTCTGATCAAAGCTGCCGCCGGCGGTGGCGGTAAAGGTATGCGCGTTGTTGATTCGAAAGAGGATCTACCCAATGCGTTACGGTCAGCGCAAGGCGAAGCGGGGTCCGCTTTCGGCGACGCCCGCGTATTCATTGAGAAGTTCATCCTGCAGCCACGGCACATCGAGTTTCAGATTCTTGGCGATCATCAAGGCAACTATGTTCACCTGTTCGAGCGAGAGTGCTCAATACAGCGCAGGCATCAGAAGGTGATCGAAGAGGCACCGTCGTCCGTGTTGACAGAAGCGTTACGCGAGCAAATGGGCCAGGCGGCGATTGAAGCGGCGAGGAGTGTCGGCTACTACAACGCTGGTACCGTTGAATTTCTCGTCAATGCAGCGGGGGAATTCTATTTCATGGAAATGAACACGCGCTTACAGGTTGAACATCCGGTTACCGAATTAATTGCAGGCGTTGACCTCGTGGCGGAGCAATTACACATTGCTGCCGGTGAACCGCTTCGGTTTAAGCAAGACGAACTGTCGATCCGCGGACACGCGATTGAGTGTCGGATTTATGCCGAAGATCCGCGCAATAATTTTCTTCCCGATCCTGGGCTCCTGATCCACCACCGGTTGCCCTCCGGACCTGGCGTTCGTGTTGACGCCGGAGTTGCCGAAGGAGACGAAGTGCCGATCTACTACGACCCGATGATCTCCAAGCTGTCAACATGGGCCGAGAATCGCTCGCGTGCGATCGATCGAATGACTAGAGCGCTTGACGAGTACCACATCACGGGCGTACGCACAACGATTCCGTTTTGCCGATTTGCAATTAATCACGAAGCGTTTCGCTCTGGTCGCTATTCAACACAGTTCGTCCCCGAGTATTTCACCGTTGAGTTGATGGACGGCAGCCACACAAACGGCCAAACCGATGAATCTGCGGACGAACAAACGGCTGCTGCAATTGCGGCTGTTCTAAGCAGACTGGGAGCTAATGACAGTGCCGCGGGGGCACAAAATGGGAAACGGGGTGAATCTCGGAACGGTGAGGCAGGGACTGGAGACGTGCGGTGGCAAAGCCGAAGGGAATTCAGATAACGTCTGCCGCTTGGACATCGCAGCCTGCTCGTCGCGGCTAATCGTCGCAAGCTTAATCGTCGCAGGCTAGTCGTCCACGCCCAACTTGCCGGCGAAGTGGTTGTAGTCTTTGACGACTTGTCGGAGAAAGGCGACTGGAGGTGCCGTCGTCGTTACGCCCATCTTTTTCGCTACCACGTCAACGGTTCTAGCCAACATCGCCGCCATCTTAGGCGTCCGGCCGGTCTTGTTGTACGCGCGCAGGACATCCTTGATGATGTCGACATCTTGGTCGACGAGCTGATTCACTTCCGTGTGAGCCAGTTCGTAGTTATCATCGATCGCCTGGAACAAGGTCTCGCCGATGGCTGATTCGCGGAGCTTGACCACGCAGGTACGGGCAGCCATGTCACCCATTCGTTGACCCTTGTCGCTGAGCACGATCGCGACGATCGCTGGCATCCCGGCAAAAACGCCGACCTCGAAAAATCGAGTGATCCAGCGCATGACGTAGTTTCCTAATGACGGAGAGGTACCGTCTAGCCGAACAACCCGAATTGACATAGCCTTCTTTCCGATACTCTGACCATCAAAGAAGATCTCACAGATGAGGTGGTAAAAGAAGATCGGCAGGTAGAAAAGGACCATGAAGGTGATGATGAACGAGGTGTCGGCGAGCAGAGCCCCACCACCGAAAAAGGCAATAAAGGCGTAGGCGCTTACCACAAGGCCATCAAGAATGGCGGCCAGGATCCGATCTCCGATGCCGGCGATCGGATATTCGATGACCACGTTCTGCGCTGTCTGTACCTGGACGTTTAGCAATTCGGCGAGCCAATTGTTTTGCTTTCTTTTGCAGGGTTGCTCAAGTTCGGCTCAAGATAAGTATTGGCGGCCATGGCTGAGCTTGGTCGATTCTGAACGAGTTGGGGCACCGCTAAAGGGAGTGACGAGATTGTAGCATCGATCTGAGGCAAGGATGTATTTAGTTTGAGTCGGCCTGATCATTTAGCTTGACAGCGGGGTGAGTGGGACTACGCCACCCCGGGCAGACCGCTTGCGACAAACACTTCCATCCCGCTTACTCGCCACGGACACGGTATCGACCACCTCGGCCGCAATCCAAAACAAATGGGCACAGTGGATCCACCAACTGTGCCCAAAACGTCACCCTTGTGTGACGATCTCTAAATCAAACGCGACGGCTTCCAGCCATCCTATTTCACTTCCACCACCTTCGGTTGTACTACCTCAGTTTTCGGAATATGGATTACCAATTCGCCGTCAGAGTACTTAGCATCAATGTTGTCCGAGTCGGCCATTTGAGGGAGGACCATAGTTCTATAGAAGCTTCCGTACGAACGCTCCGTTCGGATGTAGTCTTCTCCCATTTCTTTTTTTTCCTCGTTGCGCTCACCTTTCACAATTAGTCGGTTGTCCTCAATCTTTACGGCTATGTCTTCTTTCTTCACACCAGGAATGTCAACACAAACCTTGTATTCCGTTTCCGTTTCGGAAACGTCCGTGCGCGGAATCCAAGAGTCTACAGCCTGAGTGACATCATCTCCGAATGAAAAGTAGTCTCCGAAAAGACTGTCGATTTCACGCCTCAAGTTTCTTAAAGGAAGAAAAGCCCTCGAACGAATTGATTCGGGTAGCATGATATCCCCGTTAGTTTTTGATTTCATTTCTTGTCCTCCCGTCTCTGTTTAATTCTCCTGGATTGCAATTAGTTGCGCCATCGATTCGCGCAACCAGGCTTTCTCGCTAGGTCATACGCCCGCGTAAGGCATAAACGCCTTTGGTTTGAGTCAACCGAATCGATTAGCTTGACAGCGGGGTGAGTGGGACTACGCCACCCCGGGCGGAATCAATACGTTCCAATACGTTTTCAACCTCCCGGAGCCGCCAAGTCCAACTCCTAACCAACAATACGATACCAGCGCCCTGCAACCGCACAGACAAAAAGCCCTATAGGTGTAGGACTTTTTCGAGTTCGTCTGTCAGGGCTCTCAGCGATTCCCAGTATCCCGCATCTCATTTTCACGCAGGTTGTAAGGCCGAGACGGACGCAAAAAGCAACCTGACGCCGACGCTCACCCGAACCCTCACGATTACTTCCTATCTTGTCACCCGAAATCCGCTAGTAGTCTCCGTCCGGATAATCCGCCACGATAATCAATCGTGACAATCCGGTCCGCCATCCACAGCGCCAACCTATCCGACTCGCTTCATGCGCGAAGTCACTTTTGTTCGCCGAAACGCCGATAAATGGCAGCGATTTGAGAAGCTCGTAAAGACTCCTCAATCTGCATCGCCAGACGAGTTGGCCGAACTGTTCATCGAATTAACCGATGACCTGTCGTATGCACGAACCTTCTATCCAGACGGCAAAACCGTCCGGTACCTGAATAACCTCACCGCAAGCGTTCATCGGAGCATCTTTCGAAACAGAAAAGAAGATCGGGGGCGCATCGTTCACTATTGGAAGACAGAATTACCACTTCTCCTTAAAGCCCATCGGAAAGAACTGCTCGTTTCAGCAGTTGTCATGTTGCTCGCCTCGATGATCGGACTGCTCTCGACGCTGAACGACGATTCGTTTGTCCGATTAATCATGGGCGACAAATATGTCAACATGACTCTGCAGAATATTGAAAACAACGACCCGATGGCTGTCTACAAAAAGGCTGGGTCGCTGGACATGTTTCTCGGGATCACCCTGAACAACGTGCGCGTCTCGTTTCTTGCATTTGCGTTTGGGCTTATTGCCTCGGTGGGAACGATCTATATCCTGTTTCAAAACGGAATAATGCTCGGTGCTTTTTTTGGCTTCTTATACGATAGCGGAGTCATCGGCGAGTCCATGGAAACTGTTTGGATTCATGGGACGATCGAGATCTTTGCAATAATCGTTGCGGGCTCGGCCGGTCTGGTCGTCGGTAACAGTATCTTGTTTCCCGACAGTTACAGCCGGATGGAGTCCTTCAAACGGGGCTCAAGAGATGGCTTGAAGATCGTAATCGGCCTCGTGCCATTCTTCGTCGTAGCCGGTTTCCTGGAGGGTTTTGTGACCCGCTATACGGGCATGCCGATTGTCCTTTCGTATGTTATTATCGGTGCATCAATCGGGATTATCGTGTGGTACTTTTTCTTGTATCCAAACAAAATATCGCGACAACTGCTCGACCAATCAGCGGTCGGGAATGCTCTGTCTGCCGAACCGACGACTACCGGTAAGCACACTTAATCAACCTTGGAGACCGGAATGACCCAGGACATCAATTTCTGGAAGGCGCGAGATCTCGGCGACATCATCAATGTCACGTTCGCCTTTGTCAAGACCCACTTCAAAAGCCTTCTGACGGTTCTAGTTTATACCGCTGGACCGTTTATCCTTTTGTCCGCAATTCTGGGTGTCTGGCTCCAGTCCAATATGATCATGCCGACGATGGAGGATCAGCTTGAAGATCCGTTTGCGGCGTTTGCAATTTTTGGAGACTTTCGATTCTACCTGACTCTCATCGTCGGACTCATTGGATCGTTTATCCTGTATGCAGCCATGTACTCCTACGTGATGCTCGCTAGGGATGGCGAAGAAGTAACCGTCGATGCCGTATGGGACAGGATCCGTGAAGACGCAGGTATCTATGTCACAACGTTCCTGCTGTTTCTCGGTGGGTACATCATCACGATTCCGATAATCGTTATCCCATGTCTCGGAATATTGATTTGGTTAGCCGGGGGTCTTTACCTCGTCACCATCCTGCAGATATATGTACCGTCGCGACTACATGAACGAACCGACACGTTTGAAGCCATCAAGCGATGTAACACCTTGAACAAGGGGCACATCGTGGAATCGTTTCTGCTGTTGATCGTTTTGATCGTGATTATCTTCGCACTCGGCATGGTGTTTATGTTGCCGTCGATAGCCATTTCATTTACGTACGGCCTGACGTCACTCACAGATCAAACATCGATTCCGATCTGGGTCTCCCTCATTTCCACCATCTCCCAGCTTGCTGCTTCTTTAATCACCATCATCCCGATAACGGCAACAATTCTTCATTACTGCAATCTCGTTGAACGGTATGAATCACCGGGACTTGCAGACCGAATCGATGACTGGGCCGATGCAGAATCTGATGATTCCCAGTCGGGCGATCTATATTAGGCCGACGCACTTCGTGGCAAGAACGTGTTCCGCAACGGAAAGCCGGTACCTGGATATTAGTACTTCAAACAGCGACAGTCCGGTGAGCAAACGGCGGACTGAATTGGCCGCGCGCACGCGCTTGGGGTTGATCGTCTCAATCCTCTTTCTAACTGCTTTGGCCGTTGGCAGAGAAGCGGACGCTCAAGACCTGCCGGTAGATACGTCCAGAATCGTCCTGCGGCCAACGCCAGACGCCGAACTGGCCGCATACAGGACTGACGAGCGGTTTAACTATTCCGATGAGGAAACGGGGGCTTCCTCTCCACTCAAGGGACTGTTCTGGCAAAAAGTGAGTGAGTTCCTGGATCGCGTCTTTGGGAGCGGCTTGGGGCAACCGTTGCTCTGGCTAATTGCGATTGGGGTCGGACTCTTCGCAATTTCTCTGCTTCTTGGCACAAGTCCGCGATCCGCATTCTATCGCCGATCCCGGTCGGTTGCCGCAGCCATCGAAAAAGAGGACCTGGAGATAACCGACTTTGCGGCGTTAATTGCATCAGCTATTAGCCGTGGCGATTTCCGCGAGGCCGTACGACTTCGGTTTATCAAGATCCTCAAAGAGCTTGCGGATCGCGACTGGATCAAGTGGACCAAGGAGAAAACAAATCGCTCCTATGTCGCCGAGCTCACGAGCGGACCGTCTACACGTCATCTTGGCAAGTCATTCCAAACCGTTGCTCACTGGTTTGACTACTGCTGGTACGGTGACATTGTACCGGACGCCCAAACGTTCGCGCATATCGAACAATCGTTTACCGTGCTTGAGAGTCTTCTCTCGACCACCCCAGTGGTGGCTCCAGAA
>CBDTVC010000169.1:0-6322 GCA_965363925.1 uncultured bacterium
GAACTGCATGCGCCTCATCAGCTCACCGTCGTTCAGGCTGGCTGATACACCTGAACCAGGCCCTGTCGGCAACAATTGGATTATTGCGGATCGACTCGCGATTGAACCGGGAGACAAAACCGCACCAGAAGTCGGACCGAGGCGCCGCCGGTGGAAACCAACTTCCCACGTCTACTTGGCAATGGAAGTGTTGAAAGAAATCTTCAGCGCACAGGACCTTCTTGGCAATGCTAAAACTGTCGGCAAGATTCCACTCTATCGCGTGCACTACAAGTTGCCGCCAAATGTAAACGTCTTTAACCCGAGCCCGAGTGATCGGATTATCGAACGAATCGGAGAATACGCTCTTCATCCGGACCTGGAAGATGCCTTGCGATTGTATCCCGACACCTACTTGGCCGGGGTCGTTGGCCCAGACGCCTATCCAGATATTGCCACGGGACAACAACGCATTCACGTCGAGATTGTAAGTGAAGCGTACAAAAACGTCCCATCGGATGCGTGGCTCCAACATCTTTGGGAAGCGCTGGAGGCCGAACATCCGGGCAGCAGTCCAAGCGAAACCGAGCGAAACGAATACCTTGAAAAATTCGCTTTTGTCGTAGGGTACCTCACGCACGCCGCGGGTGACATGTACATGCACACGTTTATGAATGACATCGCTGGTGGTCCCTTTGCCTTTGTCGGTACCACCAACGGCGTTCGGCATGTCGTCGCCGAAGGCTACGTCGGCAAGCGCACACCGGACCTCGACGATCTGTATGAGGAACTCCGAGATTTGAATTTGGAGGTAGGTTCGGATGTTTACGATCCGCAACTATCCACAAACACATTCGACTTCATCTATCGGAATCTAGTTGACGCAGTTCCCGGCACGGATCTCGGCGACGACATACTGGTCGACATCAATCCGCTTTCGGAGTTTGACTTCACGCAACAAACGTCCTTTCCGAGGGTCATGTCCACGCTAAAACACGGACTTGTGGCAGACACCACTTGGTACCGGGACGAATTAGACCAGTTTGACGCCACCATTGCGCAGGCTCTCGTAGACGGGAACCCGTTTCTCGTCGCTGAGCAAACGGCTCGACGCCTCGCACACGTAGGGTTCAATGAGCCTCGGATAGCGCACGCACGCGGCTGGATTGACAACATCGATGAAGGTCTCCGCGCATGGCCGGAGTTTAATCACCGCATAATGAAGGGCCTGACGTTAAGTCGCGTGGGTATCAATTATGACCTACTGACCGAAGAGGCAGACCAGTACTACCGAGACCACCTGCGTTCGATGCTTGGCGCACCTGACCTCGCGGTAGAGGTGCTGCAGTTTATCGAGGCGTACGAAGAGCTTCTTTTTCCGCAAGAGGTTCGAGATGCCATACAGATGTGGAAAGAAGATTTTATTCAGAACTATCTCTTGTTCTGGATGCCGATTACGAAGGAAGAAATCATTGCGTATTTCAAGAGTCCAGAGGTCTCTTTTGAGCCAATCATAAACGTTCCGGAAGTTGTCGACTCGGATGATATCGCGCCGCGCCTCGTGGGACTCACAGAGTACAACCGCGACTACCTGTACATCGACGACGTTGGATTTTCGAATCCCAATAAGCGATTCAAAACGTTCTTCTTCGAGCCCGCTTACAACACCATTACCGCCACCAAATTTATGTTGATGGACCCGGCTGAGGTAGCACGCGTCCAGTCACAGCTCTGTCAGAATTCGGTCGACTGCGAGCCCGTTGCGGAGAATGCACTCCTCGGATTTATCAACACACTGGACGGCGACAACGAGTTTCGAGATGAAGGCGGAATCTATGCTGATCAGGGTGGTTCACCACCGCGTGGAGTTATGCCGTTTTTCGGATGCTCTGCTTACGTTCAGTTGTTTATGCAGCAGCTAGGAGAGAATAATCCGTGCCCTATTCGGTCATCCGCACCAACGATCTCACCACGCTTTATAACATCCACGACGCCTGTTGATGTAACGATTGTGCACGAAAATCCTGACGCCGAAATTTTCTACGCGATTGTTGATTCGGATAACGAACCGCTACCTGCAAACGAGACCCCAATGCGCCCGTACGAGGGTTCTGTAAGGCTGGGCGCTTCGCTCGTAGGCAGCGTGCGGCCATGGATCATAGTAGCGAGGGTTACGCAACCCGGATTTCTGACAAGCGATTCAGATTCGACAACCATAACAATTGACGCGCAGCTTCCCACATCCACGTTTTTCCCGCAGATCATTTCTCACACGAACTTCGTGAATGTTACGATTGGTGTACCGGGGGGTAGTACTGTCTTCTACACCTTAAACGGCGACGAACCTACGTACAATTCTACGCGATACGATGGGTCGCTTCAGCTCGGGATCGGGACGCATAGGATTAGGGCAACCGCTTACCGAATCGGGTTTATGCAGAGCACGATTGCAGAAATGACCTACAACGTCTATTCGGCGGATGCTGCCCGAGCCGCAGAACCCGTGTTGAAGTATGGTTCGTTCGGCGGCTTTGCAAATGCCGTTGACGTTGAAATGTCGACAACTTCGCAGGCTGCGACAATCCGCTACGAGGTTGCAAAGGACGGTGTGCCGAACGTTCCGACCCAAAACTCATCGGCATACACACAACCGTTTGAGCTCGGCGTTGGCAACTGGTTCATCAGGGCGATTACTTTCAGCAACACCGTTCCGGAAAGTGGGATGATCCAGGTGAACTATCAGGTTAATGATCCGCTTGGCGTGACTAATGCGCCGGTTCTCACACCGGCTCCGGGCGTATATAACAACGATGTACAAGTGGCAATGACAGCCACCACAACGCCAACAACGTCCGGCGTGCGAATCTTCTACTCAACAGATGGTGGTGATCCTCCAACTACGCCCGTCACACTGGGCAACTATTCGGCTCCGATTACCTTATCGTCCACTACGACCATGAAGGCCCAGGCCACACGAAGCTTCTTCCCCTACTCATCCATCACGACGCATCAATACGTTCTGGAGGCAGCCGCCCCAACGATTACACCTAATGGCACAACAGCAACTGGAACGGTAGATGTTGCCCTGGCATCTCTGACCAACGGCGCAGAGATCCGTTATTCACTTGACGGCACTGACCCGGATGAAGGTGCAACTCTCTACTCAGCTCCAATCCGGCTTACTGCAAATGCAACGCTGCGTGCCCGCGCGTTCAAGGCCGGTTACGAATTCAGCGAGGTATCGTCTGCTGATTTCCTGATCCAACCTCAGACTGCTCCACAGTTTGTTCTTAACCCGGTAGATGCCCAAGCCAGCGAAGGAGGCTCAGTGCAACTAACCGTTTTAGTTAGCGGCACACCAGCACCAGCTATTTCATGGACAAAGGACGGAACCATCGTGGCGGGTGCAACATCGGCCAGCTACACGATAAGTGATCTGGTTGTGGCGGATGCTGGAAGGTATGTCGCTATCGCGTCAAACGGCGTTGGCAACCCGGTAACATCCAGCCCGGCTCAAATCACGGTGTACCCAACACCGGTCGCGCCCAGAATCATAGCGCAGCCAGCCGACTTGACCGTTCCGATCGACTCCTCCGCCGTGATCCTGGCAGAGGCGCAGGGTAGCCCTACGCCCGGATTTCAGTGGCAGCGAAATGGATCAACACTGCCCGCCCAGAAGGGGTCGTCGTTGATCTTCCCAAAGGTCACGCTTGCCCATGCCGGCGAATACCGGGTGATAGCTGAAAACGAAGCCGGTGCCGACACAAGTAGGACCATCGTTTTGACGGTTGCCGTATCAACAGGTGTTGAGGCCGTCAGTGGTTCGTTTGAAGATTTTCAGCTTGACGTAAACTATCCGAATCCCTTTAGCTCCGTGACCCGAATACCGTTTGCCATTGCCCAAACGGCAGACGTAAACCTTTCGCTGTTTGACCTGCAAGGTCGGCGCATTGCCATCCTCATTGATCGCGAGTTGGCTCCCGGCAGCTACGAGGCGGATTTCGATGCTACCGGCCTGGCCGGCGGGCTATACTTTGTGCGAATGACGGCGGGAAGTTTTGAGAAGACGCGAAAGATGGTTCTCGTAAAGTAGTGCGACGACCGTCTAGCTCCGCAGATCGTAAATCCTTGGATCAGCTCATGACTCGACCCTATCTTTAGTCAATCCCATATTTCGATTCAACGGTGATGCTCGAAGGGCTGGCTCCTAGTCACTGACTGCGGTGACGCACAACATGTCACCCGATTACCCTGATCCTTATGAGCCGAGCGTTTGTAAAAGACGATGCGCCCGACGGGCCTCCGATTATTCCCGCAAGGGCTCCCCTGCCTGCTGGCGTGCCCAATTACGTCACACCTCGGGGACAGAAGCTGTTGCTCCAGGAGCGGGTTACGCTGGAGGCAGAGCGAACGCAGTTAAGCGGTGGAGACATCGACGATGCCGAACGACAACGACAGCTTGCCATCGTCACGGGAAAACTATCGGAGCTTTCCACGCGGATATCGACGGCTCAAGTTGTCAAGCCGAAACGCCAGGACCGTGAAACGGTCCGCTTCGGGGCCTCAGTCCGGCTTTTGCTAAGTGGGCAGACAGAAAAAACGCTTCAGATTGTCGGTGTTGATGAGGCGTACGCCGACGATGATCGAGTTGCGTTTACCTCTCCGATTGCGCGTGCCGTAACCGGCAAAAAGGTTGGAGAAACCGGGACGATGCGGACTCCGCAGGGAGAGTCCAGCGTTTCGGTAATGTCGGTGTCGTACGACGGATAAGGCCAACAACCGGAGGCAGAACGGCAGAAGAACCGTACTCGCAGTCGGATAAAAACGCTGGGCGACAGGTACCGGGTGAGAAGGGAAATATCTTTTCGGCAATTTTTCCGGAGAATATGCCTAAAAGCCGATGTCGGTCTTCCGAAGGATGAAGAGTCCGTAGTGCCCACCCGTTACCGCGATCTTGCCGCTCTTGAAATACGGGTAGTTACTCCACGTACCACCCCGACCACCAACCGGTGACGTATCAAAGAAAGCCGTCTCAACCGGATGCTCGGGGTCCGAGATGTCGAGGATTCGTAATCCTGCGCCCGTGTTGGATTGATACATAAGGTTGCCTTTCACATACAGGTTGTGGTCAGTCTCTGTCGTCTCGGAGATGTGTTCACCAACAAGCAGTGGATCATCCAGATCTGAAAGGTCGAAGATCATCGTTCGAGTGCCGTCCACCAGACCCCCGCTCTCGTCCAGCTCGTCATTCAGATAGAAGTAGCGGTGATCATCCGTAAGCCAGCCTTGATGCGTGTATTGCGCCTTCGGATAAGTTGCAATCGAAATGGACGTTGGATTCTCCTTGTCAGTTACATCAGCAATAGAAAGCGCCGTTTCGTTTGAGCCGAAACAGACTTCATGATCAACGTAATCTCTGTCGGGTCCCGCGTAAATGACGCACTGTGCGTCGTGCGAATAACCAGTACCACGACGACCTGTTGTTCCATCCGAAAAGCAACCGACAAACACCGGATTCGCTGGCTCCCGAATATCGATCATGTGCAGACCACCACCACAGGTCTCTCCGCCGGAGCTGCTGCCAACCGAATAGGCAAAACCGGTATCCTCGTTGATGACAATATTGTGCGCACTATGAATGCCGCGATAATGCGCAGTTGGTTCAAAAACCTGAGGCGTTTCGATACCACGCAGTTGCCGCAGGTCGAAGACTTGCATGCCATGGTCGCCAGCACCATCCGCTACGATGTAGACGTGGTCGCGATAAACCTTCATGTCCCTCCACACACTCATGTTGGCGGATTTCGGCATCGGTAGTTTGCCAAGATAAATCGGGTTGAATGCATCCGTGACGTCGACAAACGACGCCTGATTCGAAAGACCAACGATCGCATATTCGCGCCCGGTTGTTTCGTCATCCCAACCCCATAGATCGTTCAGCCGGATTCCGCGATCTGCGCCGAGGTCCTTTAACGACAGGAACGCAGACATATCGACACCCTTGCAGGGGAAGTCTCCCGCGACGTCTTCCTTGCACTCAATCATCCCCCCGGTCATCGACGCGTACGACTCAATTTCATTGATCAATGGTTCGCTCTGTTTCCAGGCATAACCCGGTGCTTCTGTGTGATCGTCTGCGGCCCGAATGAATCCGATTCCTGCTCCTGCCCGATTGTCGAACCCGGGCGTACCAATCACAGCGACGCGACCATTCGTTGCGAGTGACGCTCCCAACTGGCTTCGTTCCTGTAGATCTTTGACCGGGAGGATTGAGCTTGCAGTTGTCCGGCCAAGACCGATCGTTTGGTCATCGGTCCCGCCACGGCCAAGTAGCCCGGCAACG
>CBDTVC010000170.1:0-6313 GCA_965363925.1 uncultured bacterium
AGCGCGTGAACTCAGACTCACCAGCCGCAATCGGTATCGACGTTGACGCCCGCACCTCTGCGGTTCCGATGCGGTGATCGGACGTCACAGGCTCTTCGAACCAGTACAAGCCGCAGTCTTCAACCATTTGGCAGAATCGCTTTGCTTCGGGAACGCTAAACGAACCGTGGGCATCAACCATGATCTTGATGTCAGGACCAAGGTGTTTCCGTGCAGCTTTTACCCGCGCGACGCTGGCTTCGACCGATCCGTCCATTACCCCGACACGCATCTTAACAGCGCCAAATTCTTGAGATACATACCCGGCCAACTGTGGGCCGATGTTTTCCACATCAGCCCACCCGCCACTGGCATAAGCGGGCATGGAATCGCGGCACGAACCGCCGAGCAGTTGTACAACCGGGACCCCCAGTGACTTTCCAAGGAGATCCCAGAGTGCCATGTCGACACCACTCATGGCGGATATGGTAAGGCCACGACGCCCGAGCACCGGAAATACGCGCCCTCGATCCCGCGCGAAGTGTGCGCGGGTGCCGTTGTACATGCTTTCCCACAAACGCGTGACTTGTCGGGCATCCTGTCCCACCAGTGTGGGACGCAATTCCTGCTCGATGCAGGTGACGAGCGATGCGCACGAACCCGCACTCCCGACGGCAGATTTTGATTCGCCGTATCCACGTTGTCCGTCCTCGGTCGTGACGACGATCAGCGTCATATCAAATGTCGTGAGACGGCCAAAGTCCGAAACGTGTTGTTTCTCAATCGGAATCGGACAGCTCAGCCAGAAAGCCTGAACATCTTTTATGCGCATGATTGGTCAACTAAAAGTTGGGGACCGAGAGTCCAAATTCATATCTACAATAAGGGTAGCAACGTCTCAGCCGATTTCGCCACGTGCATCTCATAAAAATCCGTACTGAACACACTGCTGCCGTGATCCTCAAGAAACTTCAGCTCTGAATCCGTTACACCCTCAGGGTTCAAGTCCACTGAATTCGGATACTCGTTCGCCGGTGTGCGATCCAGCGGCGGACAAAACTCCACCGACACCGCGCCGTCGTATCCGACCTCCTTCAATGTTGAGATGATTGCCGGCCAGTCCAGGTGACCAAGACCGGGAGCCATCCGGTTGTTGTCCGCGACGTGGAAATTCACCAGTCGGTCTCCCACTGTGCGAATGGTCTCAAGCGGATCCGCTTCCTCGAGATTCATGTGAAAGATGTCGAGACATACCCCACAATCGGGCCCCACCGCTTCCGCCAATGCAAGTGCCTGCGCAGCCCTATTAACGAAGTAGGTCTCAAACCGATTGATCGGCTCAATACCGATGCGGACATCACTCTGCCTCGCATGTTCGTTGATTTCCTTCATCGCGGTGACTGCCCAGGACCATTCCAGGTCCGGCGTTGCGTCCGGTACAAGCTTTCCAACCGTGCCCGGGACAACAGAGATTACCTTCCCACCCAATTCCTGCACCATCGTGATACAATCCTTTACATACTGGACCGACATGGCTCGCTGCTCCTCGTCCCGCGCCAAAAGGTTTCGATCATCGAGCATGAGGGTAACGCTTCCCCAACAGGTCACGCCGTTTGAGTCGAGGAGCTTTCGGACATCGGTGGTATTGTACTTCTCAGGTGTGCCCTGAATTTCAATACTTTTATAGCCGTATCGCGCAAGTCGTCGAACCGTTACGTCAAGTGGTTCGGATTTCATCCAGTTGTGTATTGCGAGGTGCATGGTCTCGGTTTCGAAGTTGTGGGAAACGGATGCAGTGAGAAGCAGCTAAACATAAAGATTCAAGGATCATCTTACTCCAATACACCCCAAATCGGCAAACACTTTACATTTTTTACTAATCTATTGGGAATTGACCATCCAAAATCCAATGTCGCGATACGTATGGGGTAATCATCCGGCGATGTTTGGGTGGGTTGGGTGGATTGTCGCCGTGGAATCGACTTGAGAGATTCTTACGCTGCCCGTGATCCGAATTAGTCCGGAATTTCGTTTGTCAGTTAGTACAACGGTGTTAACAGGAAAAAAAGCTTATTCTCGCAGTTCGTGTGTCTGGAAAGCATTTTTCTGGACCCGGACACTTTGTTGCCACATCCAGGTCGTTCAGGCTCATGCCCAAGAACTCATCGTTTTCCCGATTTATTCTGTTGGTCCTTCCAGGCCTCGTGCTCTTGTGCACACTTCTTCTGCCCGCTTGCCGAAGCTCGAAAGTAACCGACGAACGTCAAATGACACACCCAACTGATTTCAGACTGGTCCTTGGCGAGGGAGGCGGATTTACGGGCCAATGGCAGGGCTATACGATTAACCCGGATGGATCGGTGATGGAGTGGTCGGGGGCCTATGCGGAGGATGTTGTTAAGCCCTTCGCAACACTGAGCAACGATCAGATGGGTGATTTGTGGCGTCGTGTACAGGAGGCAGAATACTTCGACCAGGACAAGGGGGAGGTGGGCAACATGACTGCATTTATGGATCTTCAGGCAGACAGTGCAAACCATAGAATTTCATGGGAGCCGCGTGTGTTGGATAAGACCGAAGAAGGAATTCCGGGACTATACGCTTATACAAAGCAGCTCGTTAGAGATGCGAAAAGCGAATAACTGGAATTGCGAGAACATGCTGGTCGCTTACGGCGCCAGCCACTAAACAAAATACAATTGAACGTCCGCTGCTGCGGGCTACAACTGGTTTGAGGATCGCTGATATGAAACGGACGCTTTTTCTAGTGATGGTTGCAGGTTTCTTTGCTGCGTCATCCGCGACTGCGCAGAAGAACACACAAGATATCCGACCGCTGCACGGACTGGATCGGTCGCAGTTCGAGACCTTCTCGTCTGTCGATGCTTATCTGGCAGCGCAGGCTCTGGCGGGTACGCCTCGCGTCGACATCCGAACGGCAGCGACCGTTGTTGGTAGAGTGAACGTTGAGTCACTTGGGACGCGTCAATTGACTTCGGTCGCGCAAATGGCGCCACAGAAGGCGCCCCAGACTGGTCAGTCAACCGTTGGTCGCCTGATGCGTGCCGAGAATGGCACGGTACGATGGATGGAGGGAGCGCTCGGCAAGGTTTCCGTTTCCGCGTTCGGCAAGCGATCAGATGCTGAGGTGTCACAGTCGTTGCGGCAAATATTGGTGGATCGACCCAGCCTTCTTGGCCTACAGAATCCGGCTTCCGAGTTGGCGACGACAAGTGTCGTTCGCGATGAACTTGGATTTGTACATGCGCGCTTCCATCAGACGTGGGACGGTGTTCCAGTCTGGGGCGGTGATGTGGTTGTCCACGCAGACGCGAATGGAAACGTCTATGCCGTGAACGGTGCCTATCAACCGTCACCTTCTGGCGTTGATACGTCTCCGACCTTGACATCAGATCGCGCCCTGGCCGCCACGATCCGCGATTTACAGCGACGCGACGAATGGGATCCAATCCCGGATGACGTTGCAGCCTGGTTGGACATCGAGGGACCGAACACTGAAATGGCGATCTATCCGGATGACGAAGCCGGACCACGGTTGGCATACCTGGTTTCGCTGCATCCCAATTTTGTTGCCTCTTACACGTATATCATCGACGCAGAAGACGGACGCGTACTCAACCGCATCGCAAGGCATTGCACCATTTGGCATAATCCCGAAGGCGACCCGAAGGTAAGTATCGACAGCGTAGATGATCTGATCAAAACGAGCAAGAATGCGAGCGCCGGTACCTTTTTTGACGCGACGGCAAATGACCTGAACGGGCAGTCGCAGAGTCTACGTGTATATCAGCACGACGACAATACGTTCTACAATGTCTGGGATCTACCAAACATTGATCTCGGTAAATCTCAGCTGCCAAATACGCCGTCTGGTGGCGCGCTAACCCTGACTGCAAGCGGGGCCGATCTGAACGAGAATACCAATCTTGCTCACGTCGTTTCGAATAACAATACATGGTCTGACCCGACAAGTGTTTCGGCTCACGTCAACATGAAGACTGCCTATGAGTACTTCAAAAATGTACACGGGCGAAATGCAATTGATGGGAAGGATCAGTCGATCATCTCGGTAATTCACGTCACGGATAAGTCGCAGCCGATGGACAATGCGTTCTGGAACGGCCGCGTTATGGCGTATGGAGATGGTGCGCAGTCTTTCAAACCGCTGGCGGGCTCGTTGGATGTGGCAGGACACGAAATGACTCACGGTGTGATTCAAAGCACAGCAGGCCTGGTTTACCAGTTCCAGTCGGGTGCATTGAACGAGTCGTTTGCGGATGTTTTCGGCTACATGATTGAACCCGCGGACTTCTTGCTGGGTGAGGATGTAATGAACACTAACGCAATTGCGCTTCGCGACATGTTGAATCCGGACAATCCGCAGGTACTGTCTCCTCAACCAGCGCACATGAACGCGTATCGCAACCTCACAGCTGAGCAGGACAATGGCGGCGTGCATGTAAATAGCGGTATTCCGAATCGCGCAGCCGCATTGATTGTCCAGTCGATCGGACAGGAGCCAACTGGGCGGATTTATTACCGCGCACTTTCGAATTACATGACACGTAACAGTGAATTTGTAGATGCCAGAAATGCTGTTGAGCAGTCCGCTGTAGATTTGTTTGGCAACGGCAGTACCGAGCACCTGGCAGTACAGCAGGGCTTTGATTCGGTTGGAATTGTTGGCGGGACTGGTGGTGGTGGTGGTGATGGCGGCAACGATGTGCCGTCTCAGACTGGCGGAAATTCTCTCATTGCGTTTATGCTGGACGACGGTACGGTTGGATACATTGACCTCACTGACATCCAGAATATTCAGACGCTTACGTTTAACGATCCGGGTGCGGTTGCTCTTGTGTCGAACGAGGGGGGGTTTCGATCACAGCTTACTACGACCCTAACTGGCGAAGACATCTGGTTTGTAAACAGCGCTGGACAACTTGCCTTCATTACAGTTTCGGATGGAAGCGTCAGCGTTTTCGAAAGTCTCTCTTTGCAACAAGCTGGTGACTTGTGGAATGCATCGATTTCGCCGGACGGCAACTTCGTTGCGATTGTTTCCGCGTACGCGAATGACCCAACGATCTATTTCTACGATGGAACAGACGTGAACGCTGTTGACCTGAAACCTGAAACATCCCAAGAGGGTGTCTTCGATGAAACCATTCAGTACCCGGATGTGGTTTCCTGGTCACCAAATACACAGGTACCGCGGATTGCTTTTGATGCGTTTAGTGAAGTGGCGCTTGGGACCGGAGGGACGCTCAACTACTGGAGCATTTATGAAATCGATTTTTCGGTCGGTAGCATTTATGGACTAATCCCGTCGCAGCAAGACGGCGTCAGTACGGGCAACATTACGTACAGCAACACAGATCCCGACATTGTCGCAATGAACGTTATCGATGAGTCCGGAATCTGGGACGTTCTGATCGGCGACTTTTCGGAGGGTTCGCTTACGAGTCTGGACCTCCCGTCGTTTCAAGTTGAAGGATCAAACGTTTTGGATGCGGAGCGGCCAACGTTCTCTCCAGATGATTCGGAGATTGTGGTGACAAGTCCATCTACCAATCGGGTGCTGTTTTACAACCCATCTGCCCAAAATCCAATAACGTTTCTCGAATACACTGTACCGTTGTTCAATCCACATTGGTTTGTCCGCGCGGGTTCTGGTGGAACGAGTAACCAGGCTCCGACTGCCTCGTTTGCTCTATCCGGTTCGACAGGGACCGTACCGTTTCAGGTTTCAATTGACGGATCAGGCTCGTCTGACACCAACAACGATGCACTTTCGTATCGGTGGGAATTTGGTGATGGAACCATTGGTAGTGGTGTGACAACCGGACACACCTACTCGACCGCGGGTACATATAGTCTGAAACTTATCGTTACCGACAGCGGGGGCTTGAGCGGAAACACGTCTAAGCAGGTCACGGTTAGTTCGAACACGGGAACGCCGGTTGAAGAAGAGGAAGGAGTATCGGTCAGCTTCGATCTCCGACCCAATCATCCAAACCCGTTTAGTTCGGTGACCACGATCAGCTTTGACATGCCAGATGCTGAGGAGATCACTCTTGAGGTCGTTGACCTGCTTGGGCGAACGGTTGCGACACTTGCAGAGGGCCGATGGCCAGCTGGGCAGCATCAAGTCCGCTACGACGGGTCTGCTCTTCCGTCAGGGATTTATCTCGCTCGCTTTCGGTCTGACACGAAGGTCCGAACGCGACAAATTGTTGTAGTAAAATAAACGACGGCAGGAAGCCGCGGCGGAACTGGCAAAATGAAGATCCGAAAAGCGGCGAGCCGCGGCCAT
>CBDTVC010000171.1:0-6308 GCA_965363925.1 uncultured bacterium
GGTGAGAGCGAACAAGCGATCCACTGGCCCTCGACGCTACGCGCCGGCGAGGTCATCGCTCACGACCGCACCGCCGAGTCGGAGACGCGATGGCACATCGACCTCGACAACGAACCGGGACGACTGCGGTACACCATCGAAGAGGGACTTCGACTCGGTCACTGCGTGACCATCACGCCGGACGCCGTCGATTCCGCCGATCTCGAGGTCACGAGCGTCGACGCGGCACGACACTGGTCGGCGATCGCTGCCGAACGCTCGAATGCTTCGAGCCGACTGGAGGAAACGTCCCCTCCGATCTGGCGTCAACAGCTGTCGTTCGGTCGACGTCTCGAGATGACCTCCGTGGTCGGGACGCGGTCCCGCATCGCAACCGCGGCAGCCGCATTGCTCTCGCTGTGGATGCTGCTCGGCGCCCTCGCCGCGGGACCGGCGCTTCGCGGCGCAGTCCTCGCCGGAGTGATCGTCGCGACGGCGATGTCGCTGCGTTTCACGCCGGGCGAGCGACCGTTGTGGGCCCGGATCGTCACCGTGGGCACGGCCATCGCCGCGTTGACGTGGATCGCCGTGCAGAACGCAGGGGTCGGCGGGTTGCTCGAGGCACTTCGGGGCCCGATGCCCGATCTGTTGATCCTGCTCGTCATCGTGCACGGCGCCGAAGTCACCGATCGGCGTACGAATCGCGTCGGCAATAAATGCGTCTTGCGTCATCAGTATTTTAGCTATGTCGTTTGGTTGTCTGAACTACAGTACCACGAAAAAGCGCAATATTTTCCAACCCGTTTCGACGCAATACCACATCGTAGGTAGCCGTCCTACCACTGCGCACGATCTCAGTTGCAATTGCTTCAAGCTTGTCACCTAATTCGATCTGATGCAGGTATATGATCGAATTGCTGACGGCGACGAATACGTTCGCATGATAGTTGCTCGCAAAAGCCATCGCAGAATCTGCCAATGCAAACGCTATTCCACCGTGAGCGATCCCAAAGCCGTTTGCCATTCCCGATGTCACTGCTAGCGCAACGGTGCACGCGCCCTCCTGGAGTGTGACCATCCGTATGCCGAGATACCGGCTGAAGTCATCTTCCCTTAGCATCTCCGCCACAATCGTGGCGTGGCGCTCTGAGTTATAGCTCAATGTTCACCTTGCCTGACGCTAGTCTACGTAGTAGTGGACTAGGACGATACCGGTCTTCTCCATACTCGTCCTGCAACGACCGCATCCCGGCCAGCACTTCACCAAAACCGATTTTTGCACCCCAGGCTAACAAACCAGACGGATAGTTTACTCCGGCCGTCATCGCTGTTTCAATATCCTTAGGAGTAGCCACATTCCAGAATAGCGCATCAACAGCTTCGTTGATCAGCATGGTTAGTATTCGATCGAACACTTTACGTTGAGTGGCCACATCCGAGTCCAGTGCGGATTGATTTTCGGAGTTGCCGACGGAACCATCGTATCGGTAGTACCCTGCGCCAGATTTTTTTCCAAGCAGACCACCATCCACCATTCTCTTTTGCGTGAACGAAGGCCGGTATCGCGGATCGTAAAAGAACGCCTCGTAAACAGTTCGCGTTACAGCATAGTTCACGTCGTTTCCGATCAAATCCATTAGTTCAAAAGGCCCCATCCGAAAACCACCCAACGATTTCATCGCGCTATCAATGGAATTAACCGACGCAATTCCTTCTTCCAGGATTCTGAGTGCTTCCCCGTAGAACGGTCTTGCAATCCGATTAACGATGAATCCGGGAGTATCGCCTGCAATAACCGGCTTCTTCCCGATGGCCGACAAGTGTTCGTAGCACTTGCGCACGACTTCTGGCGACGTATGGAGTCCCGGCACAACCTCAACCAGATCAAGTAGAGGCGCCGGGTTGAAGAAATGTAGTCCGACAACACGTGACGGTTCTTCGCAGGCCGCCGCGATTGAAGTTACCGATAGCGAAGACGTGTTTGTTGCCAGCACAGCATCGCGTGCAACGATGCTCTCTAACTGTGCAAACAAATCTTTCTTCGCGCCAAGGTCTTCTATAATCGCCTCAACTACCAGGCCCGCAGAAGCAGGAATGGTATCGACGCTTTCAGAAAACGACATCCGTCCGACGATCTGAGCTTTCTGTTCTCCTTCCAATCGCCCCTTCTCGACCAGTCGATTGAGTATTCGGAGGAGTCGCGTTCGGTTGTTATCGAGGACTTCGGAGTTCGGCTCGACGACGTGAACGGAGTGTCCGGCAGTGGCCAAGACCTGGGCGATCCCGATACCCATTGTACCAGCTCCGACAACGGCAGCATTCGTTTTGGCTTCCAAGTACATTGCGTTTTGTGCGTGGATATGTTCAGGTCACATAAGGTAGAGCTACAGGCAAAGCGTTCTCCACGACTTCTTTTGGGAAAGCCGAGAGGGCTCGTCTTTCATGAGGTAGACCCAATAAACAAAGTAGCCTCCGTCTCTCGACTCCTATCGACCCACGAATACCGGAGGGCGCTTTTCGACAAAGGCATTTACACCTTCCTTATAGTCTGCCGTTCGTCCAGCCTCCCCCTGCAATGTCGCCTCAAGGTCAAGCTGTTGCATCAAGCTATTCGTCATCGACGCATTCAACGCCCTTTTGGTCAGACCCAAACCGATGGTCGGTTGTTTGGCTAAATGCATAGCAAGAGCAACACTTTCTTCTTCCAACACTTCGGGAGAGACACAACGGTAGATTAGCCCGAGTTGTACAGCTATTTCTGCAGTGACCTTTTCTCCAAGCATCATTTGCGCAGCGGCCTGCTGGAATCCGATTAATCTCGGCAGAAAAAATGTTCCACCACTGTCAGGCACAAGACCGATTTTGCAGAACGATTGAATAAAGCTCGCTTTCGTCGAGGCAAGCGTCAGGTCACAAGCCAGCGCCAGGTTCGCGCCGGCCCCCGCCGCAACCCCATTCACGGCGCAAACGAACGGCTTCTCGATTCTGCGGATGGCTTTCACGATCGGGTTGTATCGAGTTTCGACAATTTGCTGCAAATCGCCAGCCGGTCGCCCTTCTTTCGGAAGCACATCCGCCAGATCCTGTCCGGCGCAGAATGCTCGTCCGTTGCCGGTTAAATGAACACTACGGATAGTGATGTCGGTCTCAATAGTCGACAAGACTTCGAGCAGATCATTCCCCATGACCGTGTTAAAACTATTTAAGACATCGGGACGGTTCAGCCGCACAAATCCGACTCCGGCATCAATTCGAAATTCGATAGGTCGTGAACTTGGCATTGTCTTCTTCTCGGTGTCTTCTTCTCGGTCTTGTACTTGCTCTTCCTTTTCTTCGCCGCCCATAGCCCGGCATGTTTACGAATCCATATCCCGACGCTGCCAACTGCCACGGCCTTCCGACTTGCACGTTCAATCAACCGTTCGGATCACACGTTTTACTCGCCCCTGCGGAAAATCATCTATCCGGCAAACCCGTGACCGGGACAGAACACATCAACTCGTAAACAAGCTTGCCCAATTAGCACCTGCAAGGCGATATAGGCGACTACCGCGACATTGGGCGTGGGTTGCCGCTGCCGAGACGACTTCAATATACATTATTGCCTTCGAGCGCAAAGACTGTAAAACCACCTCTCGCGATGGCTATATTACAGGCCCACTGACGTACCAACATCGTTTTCCCATGGACTACGAAACGATCAACGTGTCACTCCCGGCCGAAGGCACCGTGCTATGTACTTTTGCACGACCGGAAGTCAGGAATGCATTGAACGAGCTGATGGTTTCCGAGATTCACGACCTCCTGCGGTCTTTGTCAGAACACCGCCACAAACCAGTTATCATTTTTGCCGGAAACGAGAACGTGTTTGTCAGCGGTGCGGATATTTCCGAGCTACGCGAACGAAACAAGTTTGATGCTCTCCGACAAATTAACAACGGGCTATTCCGGGCCATCGAAGCCTACGCAGGTGTCACGATCGCTGCTATTCGCGGGTTTGCGCTTGGCGGCGGCTGCGAACTAGCTGCCGCGTGTGACTTTCGCGTGGTCGGGCGCGGCGCACAACTTGGGCAACCAGAGGTGAAACTCGGAATTATGCCTGGGGCTGGTGCCACGTATCGACTACCGAGATTAATCGGTCTTGCCCACGCAAAGGATCTTGTGCTCACTGGACGCATTGTCAAGGCGGATGAAGCTGATCGAATGGGACTTGTTTCAAGGCTAGTCGACGACGGAGATGTTCTTGATGAAGCACTCGTGCTTGCTGATCAAGTGGCAGGTAATGGATCATTGGCTGTGCAGTTCTCAAAAATGGCCCTGAACCAATCACAAGAACTAAGTGTCGCGACGGGGATGATCCTGGAGTCAAGTATTCAGGCTATCCTGTTCGAAGACGATGATAAGATGACGCGGATGACGAACTTCCTTGAGCGGAAACGGAAGAGTTAGCGATTTAAGCAATTGTGGTACACATACCTTTCAACACCAAGACGACTGAACAAAAATTGCAGGAAGGTTGAGCAGGCCCACTGCACAGATACCAGTACTCAAACACCTTTGCACAGATAATTGCACAGATAATTGCGTAGACAATTCCCAATGACGAATGGAAACTGACTTCCAACCCACCACAGATGGAGACACCAGCGGATTCAAATCGGCCGTCGATTTGGTGGACTGGATCCGCGTCGCGAGACTTTCGCTTATCTCCCGGGCGCTGGATCACATCGAAGAATCTCGACTCGTCCCGGAAAGAAAAGTTCTATATCAGTTCTCGGCTCGCGGTCATGAGATGGCGCAGATCCTTGCTGGCACTCAACTAACTCACGCCAAGGACGGCGTATCGGCGTATTATCGGTCTCGTCCGCTGTTGCTGACCCTGGGGCTATCCGTTGAAGACGCCTTTGCTGCACCCATGCGTCGGGCAGATTCGTATTCGGATGGGCGGGACATCGGGGTGGTTTGCAACTTACCCGGCAGGAATGGTCCCACAGTATTACCAATGGCTGGTGACGTGGGTTCGCAGTACACACCGGGGGTCGGATGGGCACAATCAATTGTGTATCGCCGCGATGTACTTCAGGATGAAGCCTACAGCGGAGCGATCTCGGCAATTTTTGGCGGCGACGCATCAGTGGCCACCAACGGCTTCTGGTCAGCGATTACAATCGCGACCACGCTGAAGTTGCCGGTCCTATTTGTAATCGAGGACAATCAGTACGGCATTTCCGTTCCGTCCTACTTGCAGACACCTGGCGGCAATATCGCTACAAATCTTGAATCGTTTCAAGGCCTCAAGGTGCTACAGGGTGATGGCACCAGCCCGCAGGATGCCATCCAGATACTTCACGATGCAACCGGACACGTCCGTGCCGGAAACGGTCCTGCTCTCGTTCGACTTTCCGTGCCCCGTCTTTGCGGACACTCAGGACAAGACAATCAGTCTTACAAGTCGGATGATTTCATTTCGGAAGAGACAGCGCGTGACCCGTTGCCGAAACTGCGGCAATACTTATTGTCAACTCGTCTGAGCGAAGAGGCCTGGAACGCTCTCGATGGCGAAACCAACCGCTATGTCGAGCGAATGCTGGAGCGGGCGCTGGAACGGCCCCACCCAGAGTTAGGCTCAACGAAACGGTATGTATTTGCCGAACGCCTCGACAACGGTTCGTTCGAACCACCAATGCAGGGCGGAATATTTGCGGATGGTATCGAACTTCCACCTGTACTTGACGAAGCAGAACCTGAGCCTCCTCGGATCAATATGGTTGCCGCAATCCAGCGCACATTGGATCACGAGCTGTCAGTCAATGACAGACTAGTCGTCTTCGGCGAAGACGTTGGTCCAAAGGGTGGCGTCCACGCGGCGACGCTTGGGCTACAGGAGAAGTTTGGCGACGAAAGAGTGTTTGACACAAGCTTGTCCGAAGAAGGAATTATTGGCCGGGCCGTTGGAATGGCACTTGGCGGACTTCTACCGGTCGCCGAAATTCAGTTCAGGAAATATGCAGATCCTGCAACCGAACAACTAAATAATTGCGGCACCATCCGCTGGCGAACCAACAATCGATTCGCCGCACCGATTGTGGTGCGGATGCCGGGCGGTTTCGCAAAAGTTGGAGACCCGTGGCATAGCGTTTCTAATGAGGTACAGTTCGCGCACTCAATCGGCTGGCGCGTTGCAATGCCTTCGAATGCGGAGGATGCCGTTGGACTGTTGCGGTCCGCAATGCGTGGTCACAATCCGACAATCTTCTTCGAACACCGGGCTCTTCTGGATGATGCGTCTGGGAGACGCCCTTATCCCGGCGACAACTTTGCAATTCCAT
>CBDTVC010000172.1:0-6290 GCA_965363925.1 uncultured bacterium
TGGCACATTCGAGATAGACGGCGGCGGAACACTCACTCTTGCTGATGGGGCCACGCTTGAAAACCAGCCAGACGGCCTCCTCGATCTCGTTGATGCGGGCCAGATTGGAGGAGGTCCCGGCGGCGGTACGGTTGAGAACTACGGCAGTATCGTAGCTCGATTAGATGCCCGAACGGTTGCTACGTCCAGGATCAACGTGCCGGTCATTCTTGATGGCGGTACGGTTGATGTTGACGCGGTGCGACTTGATTTTGGAAGCCAGGGTGTTCTGCGCAACACCACATTCAACGTGACTCCGGGTGGGGATCTTAACGTCACAAGTGGTGAAGGCAATTCTGGGGTCTATGTTGTCGAGGGCACGCTGCAAGGAAACGCTGAGGGCACGTTTCGGTTTTCAGGTGCAGAGGTTCAGGCGGGGATCGGTGACGCAACGTTTGCAATTGTCGGGACGGGAGTTCGATTCCGTGTTGGTGCCGGTGTGGAGTCGGTGCTGTCGAGTGCTGGCGGATCCTTTGTAAATACCAACGTCGCCTCATTCGATATTGGGCAACCGGTGGTAAGCGGCGTAACGCTGAGCAATCAGGCGTCCTTGAATATCGTCAACGTGCTTACTTATCTCGAAGACGATGGCGTAATTCAGAATACTGCCACTGGCACCCTCGATCTCGTTGGCTCAGCACGCTTCGAAGGGCGCGGAACGTCCCCGGGTACGCTTTTCAATGAGGGTTTGATCACGAAGTCGGGCGCTGGGACAAGTACGTTCGGTAACCGGCTCCGCGGACAGCCCGGCTCGGAAATTCGCGTCGGCGACGGAACGTACGCGCTGAGCGACGAAGACGCGACGAACTATGGTGCAGGCGTCCTGCTCACTGGAGGCGGTGATAATGGTGGAGTGCTTCACGACCAACAAGTGCGGATGCAAGGCACGATCAGTCCCGGAACGGAAGCTGAGCCGATTGCGACGATGCGGTTCCCGTTTGCATTCGGCATGTCGCCCGACCTGGGTAATGCTCGACTCGTCATCGACATCGACTCTGACGGCGAAAGTGACCTCATCCACGCTGAGAACAAGATTAATATTGGTGGCACGTTGGTAGTGCGCGTCCGCGAAGGCTACACGCCAACGTTTGGCGATGAGTTCACGATCCTTTTTGACGGTTTTAACAATGTGATCAGCGGAACGTTTGACGCAATTGAGGCCGAGGGTGCTCCGGCGGGTGTTTCGTTTATTGCGGATGCGTCGAGCGCGGGGGCTGTTGTTTTGCGAGTGGTCGCAGCCGTTGCAGTGACCGCTTCGCAGTCCGAAACGGCAGAAGGTTCACCGGCTTCGTTTGTGCTTTCTCATCCGAGCGCTTCGGAACCATTCTCGATCAACGTTGAGGTTGACGGCACTGCGACGCAGTTTGTGGATTACACACTTGGTTCGATGCGTGGCCTTATCCGTGCGCAACCAAATACTACTCAGACGGTGGTGCAGCTTTTTGCGCGGAGAGATGTTGATGCAACCGAAGGCGTAGAGACCGTGACACTTCGCGTTCTTCCCGGAAACGACGTCGGCCCGAAGGAGGGGCAGTCTGAGGTAAGCATTACAATTCTGGATGGACCGTCTAGTGATGAGTTGGCCGTAGAGAGTATTGTGCCGGCCCGGGGTGGTAATTTGGGGACCGTGACGCCAACAATTCTCGGAGTTGGTCTCGACAGTACGGCGGTTGTGCGGCTCGTTGGTGGTGTGACCATCGAGTCCGATTTTGTTGAAGCGACTGGCAGCGGGGCGGGAGTTAGTGCGGTTCTCGATCTGCAGGGAGCCCCGACGGGCACATACGACGTCGTCGTCAACCAGGGAGCACAATCTGAAACGCTAATTGGCGCTTTTGAGATTGTTGAGTCCGACTCGGTCGCAAGCGTATGGGCAGATATTGCTGGAACGACCTCGCCTCGCGTAGGTCGCTGGACTACATACACCGTATTCCTCGGAAACGACACTGACGCGGATGTGCACGACGTTGGATTGGTACTCCGCATCACGAACGGCGCCGAATTCGAATTCCTGGAGGGAGTATTGGCTTTAGATGATGCCGAAGTTGCCGAACAGCAACTGGCCGTTCCCGGCCTTGATTCGGCCCAGGTTGTTCCCCTATGGTTCAAGAAACTGCCAGCTCGCTCAACCGGGTCGTTCCGCTTGCGCGTTCGGCCAACATCGTTGCTGACGTTTGGAGACAGGCTGGGCGTTGCATACGAATTGTACCCTCCTGACAACAAAAACCCCTTCACTTGGACTGGCGATTTTGAAGACGCAATACCGTTCAACTACGGCCTGTTCTGGGGTGGGCTTGGCGCATGGGTTGATGCGTTCCCACCTGACGACGGGCTCGCATCACCGATCAGTATTTCCAAACACTCGAACTGGATAGATACGTATCAAAGGGACCGTTCCGATTGCCCGCCAGACGACGGTAAAGATCTGCCGCCGCTAATCCAGGACCTCTCAACAGAGGAATTGCAACGCATGTATGATCAGGGAGGTCGTTTCAATAGATACCACGGTGGTAACGTAGCTCCCAGTGCCAGCACGACAGTATCCGAGGTTGCCGGATTTAGTCTTGGTCACTTTCTGGTGGAAGCGACAAAATCCGTTGGGTATAAATCACTAGGACTTGTTACGGGAGGCGTCGCCACGATGTGGCAGCTCAGGTCTTACGGAAAGAAGGCCGACAGTATTATTTGTGATCGAAAGAAAGAGGGTTCGTTGGGAGGCGGTGGATGTGGTGGTGGTGCCAGCGGTGGTGCCGGCGCAGAAGGCACCAGCACCGGGCCCGGAACCGGCGGTGCATGCGGCAAACTCGGCGGCTCTCATGATCCGAACGACAAATACGGCCCAGCAGGCGCCGGCGACCAACGCTTCTACGACCCTGCAACAGTTTCAACCCCGTACATCATAGCCTTCGAGAACCTCGACTCCGCCACCTTCCCCGCTCAGGAAGTTGTCGTCGTCGATACACTCGACACAGCCGTGTTCGACCTCTCGACATTTTCACTCGGCCCGATCCGATGGGGCGTCAACAACAGTGTAACGCCGCCTCCCGGCGCTCAGAACTTCGAAACAGTAATCGACCTCTCACCAGAGATCCCGGCAACGCTACTCGTCACCGCCAGCCTTGACCTGGACACCGGTCGAGCTGTCTGGTACTTCGCCACCATCGATCCGGAAACGGGTGACTTACCCGAAGACGGAACCATCGGATTCCTTCCGCCAAACTTCACAACGCCGGAGGGAGAAGGCTTCGTCAGCTTTACAGTCCGCGCATTTGAAAACCTGGCAACCGGTACTACCGTCGCTAATGGAGCGGAGATTGTGTTTGATATTAACGAACCAATCTTCACGCCAGTCTGGTCGAATGTCGTCGATCTCAGTGCGCCAGTTTCGAGTGTGCAACCACTCTCTACATCCGGTACCAACCCGGTTGAGATCACGGTTGCGAGTTCGGATGACGGGTCGGGTGTCCAGCTCTACGGCTTATTCGCGTCGAAGGATGGCGGTGCGTTCGAGCTGGTCGATACGTCACTCGAACCGACCTTCACGTTTGAAGGAGACGAAGGTAGTGCCTACGGCTTCTACAGCGTCGCGTCCGATTTTGTACAGAACACTGAATCGCCTAAGACGACAGCCGAGGCTATGACGACCATCACCGTGGGGACGGAGGGCGTTGATAACGGTTTGCCGCTTGTGCTCACGCTCGATGCTCCGTTCCCAAATCCAACTGATTCCGAAACAAACTTCCGCTACGGTTTGCCGACCGCTGGCACTGTTCAAGTGCGCGTCTTCGACATGATCGGGCGCGAGGTAACGCGCGTAAAAGAGGAGCAACTGGCAGGGTGGCATGCGTTGGCAATCGATATGGGTGCCTTCGCCTCTGGTGTTTATACGCTCGTTGTCGAGGCTGACAAATCGGTTGTTACGAGGCAGGTTACGGTAGTGCGGTAGTGCGTTAGCACTCGGCAGCGCAACAGATTGGGGTTTGGGTGGCATTCCAGTAGGTTCGCTGATGTTCGGATTGCGGTTATCGGGCTTGACGCTTTGAAGATTAACAAGAAGGCAACGGGTCGACACCGCGATCTGGATGACCTTAAAAACTTGCCCGACTGACAGTAAGTGCTGCTATCCGTTCAACCGTCGTGCAAAACAAGAAGGTTGTGGCGACCCATACATTAGTGTTCCAGCTCCACACCTCTCCTATTCGCTCCGCAACCGGTCAAGCACCGCACGGCCACCCACATTACTCGGATTCAACGCGAGTGACCGCTCGTACGCGGCAATCGCTTCGTTCCGACGGCCGGCAGCGGCAAGGGCTTCGCCCAGACTGTCGTGAACGTTCCATGAATCAGGAAAAGACTCTGCATTGAAACGGAACACGGCGATAGCCATCGTTTGATCGCCGGACTCAAGGTACCCGTAGCCGAGCGCGTTGACGGATGCCTCACTATGGGCGCCAGTCTCGATGCCTAACTGCAGCGCAGCCGCGACGCCCTGGGATATGTTGTCCGTGTCCTGGCCCGCCGCCTCGTTCAGACGACGGTCGATATCAGCCCGTAGGGCATAGATGTCGCGCGTAAAAGGCACCGGCTCGGATTGGAACGGTATCGTTGCTCCGGTGATCTCTCCGTCGAAGCCGAGTTGGAAGTTAACCGGGAAACTCGGCGAGTTAACATGGATTTCGTAGTAAGGCTGCAGCCGGAAGAGATTGAATTGCTCGTGCTCAAGCGCGAACGATAACGCCGGGAAGTCCACATACAGCGCACTGTCGCGCAGGACTACCGAGAAGGATCCATACCCGGGGTGCGTGTAGTCACCGACAAACTGGCCGAGCTGATGAGTCGGCGGACGCTGACGATTGATCTCCCGGTACGAAACGGATCCCGAATCGGTGATGGCTGGACGGACACTTACGACGTTGACGGGAAAGGATTCGGTTTCGCGCGCCGGGAGTGACAGAAGCTGTCGATACACAATCTCCGCAACCCAGTCCGGGATCCCCGACAAGTGCTGATTAGTGAGGACGACGATACCGATGCCCTCGCTCGGAAGCAATTCGATGCGTGCTGTAAATCCGGATACCGCACCACCGTGGGCAATCTGTAGTCGTCCTTCAAATTCGTAGATGCCCCAGCCATAGCCGTAGGCAGACAACTGCAAGCTGCCGTCAGCCTGCTCGTAGCTCGGCTCCCACAAGCTGTGGATACTGAACGCGCGTGCGAGGAAGTCGGCCGGGAGAATTTGGGTTCCTTCGAACGCACCATCTCCAAGAAGCATCGTCGCCCACTTGGCGAGGTCTGACGCCGTGCTGTTGATTCCACCGCCGGGGCTCGCCTCGTGCAAATCCTCATAGAGCGCCGGCATCGGCTCACCGCCGACCATCCCGTAACCCGTGGCGGCGTTGTCACCCGCGGTCAGTTCCGCGATCGAGGTGCTGGACCGCGTCATACCAAGCGGCTCGAAGATCCGGTTGCGGATTTCATCCCCCCACGACTCGCCCGAAACCCGTTCGGCGATAGCACCCAATAATGCGTACCCCCCATTGCTATAGTCGAGGCGCTCGCGAACTTCCGTGTCGGGGTCGAGGTGCGCCAGCCTGTCGATGCGAAGCGTCTGCCGCCCGTCCGCCCGGAAGTAGACCAATGCACCATCGATGTTTCCGATACCGCTGCGGTGCGCGAGCAGGTCCTCGATGGTGACAAGGTGATCCATCACCTCCGTCCGAAAGCGCAACTCGGGGATGTGTTGCGACGGTTGGTCGGTGACCGAAAGCCTACCTTCGACTTCGTACAGGCCCATTAGGGACGCGGTAAATTGCTTACTCACCGAGCCGATGGGGAACGCTGTTTCTGTTGTTACCGGCAACTGACGTTCGAGATTGTGATACCCGAAGCCGCGCGAATAGATCACGCTTCCATCCTTGACAACGGCGACGGCCATTCCGGGCGTGCCATAGGCCTTGCGGAGGGCTTCGAGGCGCACGTCCAGATCCGACGCATCAAGCGCCTGGGCGGCGGCGGTGGCCGGAAGCGAGAGAAGGGTTAGAATCAGCAGCAGGGTGCGAAGCATTTGAATAACAGGAAGGGTGCGAGGCATTTGAATAACAGGAAAGGTGTGGGACAAACTTGTACTTGCGTCGGGGCAGTGCTCAATTCGCTGGCAGCGAGTTCCACATATCTTGTGCGATACGCCAAAACCCGTCAGGGTCGCGCTGCCACACGATGACGTATTTGCCCCCGAAGGTGGACGCCTCCTCCCC
>CBDTVC010000173.1:0-6272 GCA_965363925.1 uncultured bacterium
GAGCCCTTTGAGCGCCTCATCGTTCTTTACGGCTTTCTCAAATTCATCCCGAGTGATGTCCACCGGATAGAACTGGGCTCCCGCAGGCTTTGGGCCAACACCGTCAATAAACGCAGCGTTATTGTCGAGCCTGTCCCACGGGCCATAGTTAATCTCTGCAAATCGACGAAGGGCCTGATCATCAATACTCTCAAGCAATTCAGACTTGTCGCCATATGCTTGCAACCAGAACATATTGTCCATCGCATCTGATGCCTTTATCAATAGCGGCAGCAGAGTTTTCTGATCCTGTGTCAGCGCGGAGATGTCTGCTGTCAAGCGAACAGCTTTATACTTCGCCAGCAACTCCATGTTGGCTGGCACGTCACTGGTAATCATTTCGATTGAGTTTGGGTCCTCGCGACTGGAAGAGTCGCAACCAAGTGCAAACAATACAAGTACCGCGGCGATCAAGAAAGTCGGCACGCTACCTCGAGTTAAGGTGTTAGCGTATTGGCTCATATCAATTCGCAGTCTACTCCAGAACAGTTCGTTTTTCATGATCTTCAACGGCTTTGACAAACCCGGAAACGCCGCGGGCGGCCAGGCGAGTCCGGAATTTTTCAGCTTCATTTTTGCTGGAGAACACGCCGAAGTTAACTCGATAATACCATTTTCCGTCCACGAGAATGCGATAAACCCACCCACCTTCAACAGATTCGGAAAGCTTCCTGGCACCGGCTTCATCTTCGAACGAGCCCAACTGCACCGTAAACTCTCCCGTGAGACTCCGCTTCGGGCGTCGCTGTGCGCGTGGTTGATCCTCTTCTAGCCGAAGGGCTGCCTGTGCATCTGCAGTTACTCGTCCGCTTGAAACCCTGAGTCGCACAGTTCCACCCTGGGGGCCAAATCCAAGCTCCCTGGCCGCGGCGGCCGAGATATCTACAATCCGATCCGGCACAAAAGGTCCTTTGTCGTTGACGCGAACAACAACACGACGACCTGTTAGTAAGCTTGTCAATTCAAGAGAAGTACCAACTGGCAACGTCCGGTGAGCGGCGGTTAACGCCTCGGGGGCGTAACGCTCGCCTGACGACGTCTGCCGAGGTCGACCTATGTCCGGATAGGGCATTGCCCAGCCTTCTTGCACAACGGGCGGACGAGGCGGCCCGAGTTCGACTTGCGCGGTAACTGACCGCGGCGACATCACGACGAGCAGGACGATCGCGGCAAACAGCGAAATGCCACGCGCGCCAGCTCTGGTAGCGGTCGAGAAACCGGGAATGATGTGTTTAAAAAGTCCGATCATGACTTCGCGGCAGCTTACCGTCTGTCACAATAATGTAGTCGCCGAGTGAGGAGTCTGAGTCTTTGTCGAAGGCATCCAGACTGTCCTTGCTCCGCATGGATACAATCGCAACCTTAGTCCCTGGTCGGTAGCGAAGAAGGTGCTCCGGAATCCCCGTGCGATTTTCGACGTGGAAAGCACCAACAAAGTGCATTACAGTCGAACCCAGATCCTTCATAAGTCCATTGGCAATCGAGTACGCCATGCTGGCGTCCCACAATGATTGAGCTGCAAGCATATTCGGGTACATCGCGACAGAATCGTCGACCGGTTCATCCGATGTTTCTTCGCTCATCCCGTGAGAGTTTTCTCTCATCGTTTGATTCCATTCACTAATGTATGGCTGTGATGCCTGCTTGTAGGGAAGCGGGGGAAGCCAGTCGCGGGACGAGGCCGGAAGGTCGTTGAGTGCATCGGGGCCATTCGCCGTCACCCGACTAGCATAACGACGAGGCGCATTGGCAGCGATCACCTTAAGTCCAGATTCTTTGGCATACTCGACAGCCGGTCGGTAGTCCGTTTCGTAATTCTGCCACGGTCGTGACTCAGCACGAAAACTCTTTTCGGAAATCAGACCTGCGAGATACTCATCAACAACACCCTGGACATCAGTTGTGAACATCTCAAGGGAAAGTGCGATTGGTCGATCAATGCCTGCGGATGATCTGGCTCCGTGTACGCCCTTCAACATCTGTGCTTGCAGATAGTGGCCGACCGGATCGTCGTGCTCCTCTCCAACCAAAACAACATCTGCGGCATCGATCTCCGAAATCATTTCAGAAAGAGAAATCGTTTGTCCGGATGGACGATAGATTTTGAAGTGTACGCCTGATGTGTCTACAGGTGGGCCACCTTGATGGACGCCCATGTTCTGCGCAACAGATGCGGTTCCCGAACATCCAACTAGAACAACCGCTGCGAACAGTGTGAAAATCGCTTGTTTCATAACTCTTTGTATTAAGAATTTCACCAAACTATTGGGCTCGCGAACAGGCGACCTTGATCATCCGTGAGGACGCGAATCCGCTATCTCCGCCCGGAGCGACCGCCTTTGCGCCGCCCACCACCACCGCCGCCACCGCGAGAATTTCCTGAAGAATCGTCGCGTTGGGGAATGTCTTCGGTTTCATTATGGCTGTCCGACGATTCGCTGGCGGCGACATTATCCGGACGTGCATGAAGTTTCTCGTGATAGAACCGATCCAGTAGCAACGCCAGGAGCTCGGGTTCTTCCGCGGCAATCTGTTCCGTCAATTCCACAAACCTTGTGAGTCGCTCCTTCTCCATGTTTCGGATGTCGCGATACTCTTGCTCAAGCAGAACGGTGAGACGCTCACTTACTTTGAGGTTGACGTCTTCCTGTGTCGGCATTTTCTTTTTCTCCAGATCAACATTGTAACGCTTGGCAATGGCCTGCAACGTCCGTTCATCTTCGATTGTGGCCAGGACGATTACGGTCCCGGATTTTCCAGCGCGGGCCGTGCGGCCTGACCGGTGTATGTAGTACTCGGGATCCTTTGGCACATCGTACATGATGACGTGTGACAAATCCGTAATGTCAATTCCTCGAGCCGCAACATCCGTCGCGACTAGGAAACGAAGCGATTGGTCGCGGATCCGAGCCATCACTTTCTCTCGCATACTTTGCGTCAGGTCCCCTGAAAGTGCATCAGCATCGTGTCCGTAGTTCTGCAGGAATCTGGTCAGGTATTCAACGTCGCGCTTCGTATTTGCAAAGATGATCGCAGAATCCGGATTCTCCATTTCGAATAGCTGAACGAGGGCCCGATCTTTATCCATGGTGTTAACCATGTAATAATTGTGGTCCATCGTGTCGACCGTTTCCTGCCCGGCACTAAGCGCAAGCAACACCGGCTCCCGCAAAAATTCCTTCGCCAGACGCTGAACCTTAACCGGCATGGTCGCGCTGAACATGTATGAGGTGCGATCTTTCGGCAAGTAACGTTTGAGTGTTTTCATTGCCGGATAGAATCCCATCGACAACATCTCATCCGCTTCGTCAAGCACGAAGACACTCAAATCGTCGAGGGTAAACGTTCCCTGATCAAGGTGATCGAGAACTCGACCTGGAGTGCCGATAACAACAGGGACTCCTCCTTTTAGTGACTTGAGTTGTTTCTCGTAGCGTACGCCCCCGTAAACAAGCGCCGAATCCCACTCTGCTCCGCGCGGTCGCATCCGCTCGTATTCAGCATGGATTTGACGTGCAAGCTCTCGCGTTGGCGCGAGGATCAGAACCTGACAACCATGGATACTGGTATCCACTCGTTCAAAGAGCGGAAGCAAGAAGGCACCCGTTTTTCCGGAGCCTGTTTTAGACTGCACAACCAGATCATCTCCGCCGACCATCAGCGGAATGGCTTCTTTCTGCACATTTGTCAGCGACGTCCAGCCACAGGCGTCAACCGCTGCGCGCAAATCGGGACTCAGCGAATCGACCGTAGCCACGTCATATTCATCGGGCACCCGAAAATCGGTCATCCCTTTTTCACGTCGGCTCGCTTCGACCGCACGCGTGGTGAGATCAATTACTGCCGTGTACTTCGATAACGAAGGTTCAGGTTCACTATTAGCCATGCTCACTACTTCTTTCGTTTGCTCTTCACTTTTTCCGTTTACGCTTCCGTCGCGTTTACTCTTCTGTCGCGTTGGCCTGTCTGTGGCGTTTGCTCACGCCATACTACCGGGCCCCACGTTCACGCGCCATTGTCCAGCCTCTCAATTACATTCCCAACCCGCCATCAACCAGCAACGTATTCCCGGTGATGTACGACGCACCGTCTGAAGCAAGGAATAACACGGCTGCCGAAATATCCTCCGGTACGCCGACGCGCTTCAGCGGTATCGCTGCGATCATTGCCTCTGCGGAGGCATCGCGCAAGTCTGCGGTCATGTCGGTAGCAACAAACCCCGGCGCCACGACATTTACGGTAACGCCTCGGCTACCGAGCTCTTTCGCGAGACTCTTCGTAAATCCGATAATCCCCGCTTTCGATGCCGAATAATTGGTTTGTCCTGCATTGCCCGTCACTCCTACAACGGACGAAATATTGATAATCCGGCCGGCACGTTGCTTCATCATCGGGCGATACGCCGCCTTGCAGAAATTGAACACGCTTTTCAGGTTGTTCGTAATCACCGTATCCCAGTCCTCTTCAGACATGCGGATCATAAGGTTGTCTCGGGTAACGCCGGCGTTATTGACGAGCACATCAAGCGAACCCCACGCATCGATCACCGAACTAACAGCCGCAGCGGCCTGCTCGGTAGAAGCGGCATCACTTTGTAGCGCCATCGCTTCAACACCGTCTGCCCTAAATGCTTCGACGAGTGCATTTGCCTCATCAACCGACGACCGAAACGTAAACGCAACCCGATAGCCTGCCTTTGCAAAAGCCTCAACGATTGAGCGCCCAATCCCACGGGTTCCACCCGTAACCAAAACGTTCTTCATTCTCTAATTATTCGTTCTCATATAGTTCTCCATCCCCAACCTCCCAACGCAAGATCGTCTCCTCCCATCCTCTCATCTTCCCATCCTCCAATCTTCCGCCTCTCAACAAAGCACAATGTAGCGTTTTTGAGGCGCGGAAATGGGTTTTTCACGTTCGAGGCACTTCTGCGAAACCCACGTGACCGACCGCACTCAAGCTCCAAACGGGCCCAAATGACCGATCTTAGACACGGCCAATCACATTTGTACGGTGCGGAGGGCCTTATTCAGCCTTCGCATTCCTCAGGCCATCAAAATCCGCGACGGTCCCTGCCTGCAGGGTTGGAGTTCGGCGGTCGAGCGTCCGTTTCACAAGTCCGGACAGAACCTTTCCCGACCCGACTTCGATGAACTGCTCGACACCCGCTTCCTTCATTCCAACCAATGTCGCTGCCCAACGGACTGGTGACTGCAACTGTTGCAACAGCATCGAGCGGATTTCAGCTACATCCGAGGTTGGTTTTGCGGTTACGTTTAGATAGACCGGGCAGTCTGGCGTTTCAAGGACAACTTCGTTAAGTGCTTCACCCAGTCCTTCCTGCGAAAAGGCCATTAGCGGTGAATGGAAGGCTCCGCCGACGCTAAGCGGGATAACCTTTTTTGCACCTGCTTTTGTCGCTGCGATCGAGGCCTCGGCAACGGCTTCGATGCTTCCGGAAATCACAATCTGACCCGGTGAATTATAATTTGCCGGCCGCACCACGAACTCGCCGTCGTTTCCAGAGGCTTCAACCTTGGCACAAATATCAGCGACAACATCGTCGTCGAGCCCGATTATGGCCGCCATCGTACCGGGCTGGCGCTCATGTGCCGCAGCCATCAGTTCTCCGCGCTGCCGTACAATCCGCAGACCATCCTCAAAAGTCATTGCACCTGCAGCAGCCAATGCCGAGTATTCACCCAGTGAATGCCCAGCTACACAATCGGGTTTGAGACCAATCGTCTTCAGGATCGCGTTCGAGGCGAGACTATGTACGTAGAGTGCCGGCTGCGTCAGATCCGTTCGTCTCAACAAGTCTTCAGCGTCGCCTTTTGCAGATGAACGCTCCTCATCGGACGCGTTTTCACTCAAAGCATCCAGGCCTGAACCAAACATGATTGCAGACAGGTCAAAACCCAGAACCTCATTCGCTCGTGCGACAAGCTCTCGTGCTTCAGGGAACGACTCGTACAGATCCGCGGCCATGCCAACGCGCTGCGACCCCTGTCCGGGAAAGAGAAATGCTGTCTTCATTATGATTCGATTTCTGCGGATAGTACCGCAATCAACAGACCGGCTCGGCCGAGGTTACCGACCGAGTGGTGACCCAACAGAGTGACGGCACTCCAATTTTGGGCTGCATGCTGCTGCGACACCTGGATTGGCCACCGGCTGCCGGCGACGTCGAGAATGTAGCTGGTCAGTGGTCAGGATTCTTCCTTAAAAGCCGC
>CBDTVC010000174.1:0-6208 GCA_965363925.1 uncultured bacterium
TATTGACGACTTCACGAGCGGTGCCGAAGAGTTGTTGCTCAATCCCTCGGGAGGGTCGGTCGCCATGTTTACAACCGTTCGACTTGTGTACACCTCCGCAAGCCCGACCGACCTGAATCCGGGACTTAACCGGGCGCTCAACGTTGCCTTGTTCGAACGCGACGAAAACGGCCTGCCCGTCCGCTTCGGGGATGCAATGGTTCAGACGAAGAACTCCAGCGTGGGATTGCTCGGCAATTCGCGCAAGTTCAACCTCCTTGGTGACCCGACAATGAGACTTGGAATACCGGCAGCCTCTGTTGTGGTCGATAAGATCAACGACGTTCAGGTCTCCGATGCGGTTGGGCAGATGCGGGCTCTTGACCGTGTACAGCTAAGCGGCCAGGTCCGCACTCATTTGGGTCAACCTGATGCTACGTTCGATGGGACGATAACACTTACGGTTTTTGATGCGAAACGTCGCGTACCAATCAAGAAATATCGCTGGATGCCAAACCGCTACTACGAAGTTCGGGAAGATCTACTCTGGCGGGGAGACGTCCGGGTGGAGGGCGGATTATTTGCTGCGGAGTTCGTCGTTCCCAAGGATATTTCGTATTCCAATCAACTTGGGCGGATAACCGCTTACGCGCGCAACGAAACGGAGCACGCGCTTGGATACACTGATAACTTCATTGTTGGTGGCACCAGCGAAAATCCGCCGAACGACGCGCGGGGTCCAACAATTTCGCTCTTCCTGAATGACACGACCTTCGTTTCGGGAGGCATGGTAGGGGCTGATGCTGAACTCATTGCCCGATTTAGTGACGAGAGTGGAATAAATACGGTTGGCTCTGGTGTGGGGCATGAGGTTCTGCTTGTGCTGAATAACGAAGAAGCGAAGGCTGTAGATATTTCGTCCAGCTTCGTTTCCGATGAAAACTCATACCAGAACGGGACAATTCGTTGGAAATTAGATGAGCTTCCGAATGGTCCCAATCGGCTCGCGATCAGAGCCTGGGACGTTTTGAACAATTCGGGGGCGTCCGAATTGGAGTTTTTCGTTGTCGAAGGTGAGGATCTTACCGTCAGAAACGTGTATAACTACCCGAATCCGATGAGTAGGCGAACCCGGTTCCTATTTGAGCACAATCAGCCATCTGGAACCCCAGCAAAGGTTCAAATCCGGATTTATTCGCTTAATGGTGTACCGCTTCGAACGATAAATACGGACGAGGCGTTGCCGTTGGGCACTCTGACCGCTGGGCCGGTCCAGGTAGAATGGGATGGACGCGATGACGACTTTGATCGTGTCGCGACGGGTATCTACCTTTATAAAGTCAGGCTTGAGGTCGACACTGTAGGCGGAGACCACCAAGTTGTCGAAAGAGTCGAAAAAATCGCAGTTATACGGTAAATGCTATTTGATGCCAGGATTGTTACTGAACCACACTTTTTCAGCCAACAAACTCATTATTGAGTCATGAACCGTTCCCTTTGCATTCGGGCAGTACTCCTGCTCGTATTCTCGACGTATTCCCAGGCCGCCGTTGCCCAAGTTGGTGGCGCTGGAGTTGTTTTCCTCAAAATTGAACCAGACAGTCGCTCAGCCGGTATGGGAAATGCCGGTGTCGCTCTGGCCGACAATGCCAGTGCGATTTTCTGGAATCCGGCCGGCCTTGCTTTTCAGAAGGGTACAGAGGCTGGAATCACGCACTCGAACTGGCTTCCGGAGTTTGCCTCGGACCTGTTCTATGAGTTTCTCGTCGCCAAACACAACGTACCTGGAATTGGAACGTTTGGTGCACACGTGACCTATCTCAACCTGGGCACTCACGAAGGACGCGACGAGCAGAATATTCCTACTGGAACATTCAAATCATATGATCTCGCGTTGGGCGCTTCCTACGGCTTCAAGGTTACTCCGAACCTTGCACTCGGGACCAGCCTTCGGCTTATCTACTCCAATCTTGCTCCAGGGCAGAGTGTGGGTGGGACTGAAACGAAAGCCGGGGTATCAACCGCGGTTGACCTTGCTGCTCTGTACCGAACAAATCAGTTTGGTCTCGGTGGTGTACCGACGACCTTCTCTGCCGGGTTCAACCTTGCAAATATGGGCCCGAAGATTCAGTACTCGGACAGTGACGAAAATGCAGACCCGATTCCTACGAACATGCGGTTCGGCATGGCGCTCGGGTTTGACTTTGACGAGTATAATGCGCTAAACATTGTTCTGGACTTCAACAAAGATTTGATTGATGTCGATTCAACTGGGGCCAAGCCGTTCTATCAGGCAATCTTCTCATCCTGGCGACCACTCGACGTTGCGTTGAATTCTTCAGATCCAACGAGTATCGAATCAGTTGGTGTACTCCGACAGATCACAGTAGGCGGCGGAATTGAATATTGGTACAACCGGTTGCTCGCGCTGCGTGGGGGATACTTCTACGAAGATCCGTACAACGGTAATCGGAAGTTTGTAACGCTTGGGGCTGGCATCCGATACAACATTATTGGCGTTGACTTTTCGTACATCCTGGCCTTGGAAGAAGGTTCGCCGCTAGACAATACCCTTCGGTTCTCCTTGCTTCTGAACTTTGTCGGGTAACACGAGTCGGCTGTAACACCGCCGCGTAACAAATGGAGGGCAGCCTGGGAACGGTTCAAGCTGCGCAACCGCATTTGTTAGGCGGCGCTTTTTTTGGTCCCTGAGTAGTTGCCGATTTCATTAGCTTGCTGGCGAGTACAAGTTGATTGGACGCCGGGATGCAGAACTGTGGGCGTGGATTGCTGGAAACGCGGCACGGATCTCACCAAGCGTAGTGCCGCTGAAGTTGCGCCTTTGGAACTGTTATAGGGGTCGTCCGAAGTCCGATGCTAAATTCGAACTGATCAAGATGGTTAAATGAGTCCACTTTTAGTTGTCGTTTCCGGCGTAGTAATGATACTTGCGGGCCTCGGCCTCCTGTATATGGTATTCAGTAAGTCCGAACGCTACTGGCCAGAAGATGCCTTTCAGTGGATCAGTTCTGTGTTGTCTACTGGGGCTGTCGTCTGTGGGTTAGCAGTGATCGTCATGGGTTCACGGGCGCCAGTAAGAATTGCCGCAAGTGGAATCGCAAACCCGGACGAGATCCTCGAAATGGACCTCGATCAGAAAGCCGAGAACTTCGGGTTTAATCTGGTTGAGAACGGATGGGATTCAACCCTGGAGGTGTACAAGGGTAAAGTGATTATCATAAATGTCTGGGCCACGTGGTGTGGACCGTGTCTGGATGAAATTCCGCATCTCAATCGACTTCAGGAATCTTATCGCGACAAAGGATTGGTTGTGATTTCGCTCTCTGACGAAGCTCGCTCCGAATTACAGTCGTTTGAGGAACTCCTTCCGATGACGTCTGAAACTGGCTACGTTGATGGGTCAGAACGAATGCCGAAGCCGATACAGGAGGCTTTCACTATCCGCCCGACATCGTACATCGTTGATAGAGAAGGCAAGTATCGCAAGTATATTCTCGGCGCTAGAGACTATGCATACTTCGAGAGAGCCATACAGCCTTATCTATAGGCCTACTGCCGAATCGGGTACCTCATCTTCCCGGTAGCAAGTTGAACCGGCCGTTCGATACGTTGGATATCCTTCAAGGACTTAGTATCCTACGTGTGGTCCAGGCGTTGTCGTGGGAGCCCGTCGCACGGCCATTCGGCTAGCAGACCCTTTTGAACTGGACGTGGACTCGCGCTCAGTCCAACCCCTCAAGAGTATTCAGGAGATTACCCCCATGACGTGGTACCGGAAACTACATTGGCAGATCATCATCGGTTTGTTCCTGGGACTGGCCTTTGGTGTACTGAGTGCGGTGAATGGGTGGAACGACTTTACTTCCAAGTTCGTCGCTCCATTCGGGATCATCTTCATCAATCTCCTGAAGCTAATCGCAGTGCCCCTAATTCTGGCATCGCTGATAACGGGAGTCGCTTCGCTCTCTGACCTGAAAAAATTGTCGCGGATTGGCAGCAAGACAATTGCAATCTATCTGAGTACGACACTCGTTGCGTTGATCATCGGACTGCTGGTCGTCAACGTAATGCAGCCGGGCAAAGCTGTTCCACCGGAGCTGCGGCAGAAACTCGAAGAGACGTACAGGGCCGAGGCAGAGTCCAAGGGAGAGGCCGCGGCGGTTACTCAGAATCGAGGCCCGCTGCAGCCGATTGTCGATATGGTTCCGGACAACATCTTCGGGGCTGCTGCGAACAACCGAAACATGCTCCAAGTCGTATTCTTCTCAATTTTTGCGGGCATTACACTGCTAATGCTTCCGCGAGAGAAAGCTGCACCGCTGCTGAAGGTTTTTGAAAGCCTAAATGATATGATCATCAAAATGGTGCATATCATAATGCTCGGTGCTCCCATCGGCGTCTTCGCGCTTCTTGCGGATACGATCAGCTCAATCGCATCCGATAACGTTGGTCAAATTGGCGCGTTGCTTGGCGCGCTGGGCTACTACTGTATCGCGGTAGTCGTTGGCCTATTTCTTCATGCAACGATAACGTATCCGGTCCTGTTGAAGATGTTCACCAACATGAGCCTGAAACGATTCTTTGCGGGGATAACCGCGTCGCAGTTGGTGGGCTTTTCGACCTCATCGAGCGGAGCGACACTACCTATTACGATGCAGTGCGCAGAAGAAAACCTTGGAGTTTCGGAAGAGGTCTCTTCGTTTGTTCTCCCGCTTGGTGCCACGATCAATATGGATGGTACAGGTTTGTATCAGGCCGTGGCCGCAGTTTTTATCGCACAAGCAACGGGTATTGATCTTGGACTTGGCGCCCAGGTCGCAATCGTATTTACAGCGCTTCTGGCGTCGATCGGGACCGCCGCCGTGCCGAGCGCCGGTATCGTAATGCTGATTATCATTCTTGAGACGATCCAAATCCCGGCCGCCAGCATTGCCCTGATTATCGGCGTCGACAGGATTCTGGATATGACTCGAACGGTTGTCAACGTCACCGGTGATGCCACCGTAGCCGTAGTAGTGGCCTCGTTGGAAGGGCAGCTTTCGGATCCTCGGGCGGCCAAGATTGTGCCTGGCTGATGTGCGGCCGGGCCGTGGCACGCTTATCGCTCTGCGATAATTATATACAGTGATTTGCCCAGCCGATACGCAATAATAGCTACGCGTGGCCCTTTTCAATTTTGACGTTTCAATAGTTGCCCGTCCGCGAACTCATTTTCCGCTTGGTCGCAGTATGCTGCGTAATTGGCAGCTACCCGCCAGCGACAGCCGCTGCCTGGTCAGCCGCAGGGCCACCAGTTGCGCAGCATCGCTTGCCATCGCAGTCAATCGCTCGGCAATCGATTACTGCGCAAATTCGGCAGTCTGTCGTCTCGGAGGCAGTCGTTCTGCATTCAGTCAAGCCACCGCCAGATCTGCGATACGCAAATCCGCGAAACACAAATCTGCCAACCGACCTTTCCACGCTTTTACCCACCGGCGAGATGCTGCTGCGGACTCCAGGGTCCGTTCGGCTGCTGGAGAAAGGAAGGCGTGCCATTATCGATTTCAAACTCAACGAAGCTGAGCGATCATTTACGACCTTGGCGAATTCGGCGGATGGACGTCCAGCCGGTTTGTTTCATCTTTCGACTGTTTCGTTCTTCCGTTTTCTGATGTCAGATTCTGAATCAGATCTAGATGATTTCGAGAAGCGGTCAGCTGAGCTGAAGTCGGAGTTGGACAATTACGATGACTCTCCCTGGCGGGCAATCTTTGGTGCGGAAGCCAATCTGCAACGAGCAGTCGTACGCGCAAAAACAGGCAAGTATGTACGCGCTGCCTTGGCAGCTCGGTCGGCTTACTTCGAGTTTGCACGAATCGTGCGGGAATATCCAACATTCTACGACGGCCAAAAGGGGTACGGTTTGTTGAAGTTGGGCATCGGATCCATGCCGGCAACTTATCGGCGCTTCTTGTCGGTCATCGGTTTTTCCGGAAGCATCGAAGAAGGACTGGAGGCCTTGCGGGTTGCCGGTACAAAAGGTTCGTTTTCACGCGAAGAGGCGACTGCACTTAGCGCTCTGGCACACGTTGTCCTGCTGAAACCCGCGGACGGAATTCCTGGTCTGAAAGCCCTGAACAAGGAGTATCCACAATCAGCCTTGTTCGAACATCTGTACGCTTACGTGCTATTTGAGAACCGTCAGATGCCTGAAGCTGAAGGCCTTTTT
>CBDTVC010000175.1:0-6205 GCA_965363925.1 uncultured bacterium
GTCCTTCCGGTTTCAGCCCGCATGGAATGAAAATTGGGACGTTGCCAGAAAACAGATTATCGCATTGAAACCAGATTGCCTGTTCGTTGGCGGCGACATGACCCGTGACGGCACGACCCATGTGGAAGAACTAACTGCCGCTCTGCGAGATTTTGAACAACTTCCTTTTCCTGTTCACGCGATTCCCGGCAATCACGAAGTTGGAAATAAGTATTCAGAAGAATCAACTGTGGCAATCCGCTCAGCTTACGTACAGCAATACCGCCGTGTGTTCGGGCCAAGTGAGTGGTCGCTGGTACACGGCGAAGGCGAGAACGCCATACGCTTTACCGGCTTCGATGCGTTCCTGCTAGGTAGCGGATTGCCCGAAGAACTTGAATTGCGGAACTGGCTAGACACGTTGGCCAATGAACCGGCCATTGCGAACCACGTTTGGATTATCCATCCAGCGCTTTTTGCGGATCATCCCGACGAACCTGACTTTGATCCGGCCATTGATCGTGTCCCCTGGTACTTCGCTCTCGACCGTGCGGTTCGCAACTATGCCCTTCAGGTAATGAGGGCAACAGGCGTGACGCACGTGATCAGTGGCCACATCCATTGTCGTCGAGTTGTAAACTGGGAAGGAATCGAAATCCATTTTGCACCGTCGACCGCTTTTCCGCAGTGGGGAGACCGCTGGCCGGACGGTGACGACACGCTCGGGTTTCTACATTTCACCGTAGCAGATGGCAAGTTGATTTCCCAATTCGTGCCCCTGGACCACGTTTCTGACCGGGTCGGTTACGGCCCCGGCGGCAACCCGCCCATCGAAGGCCGTGACTATTCGGTTGCCTGGGAGAAACCCCCGCTTGTCCCCGTTCGTACTGCAACATCTTAGACGTTGGGCGCCGGGAATCAGCTCGCCACGGGCCCACATCTGCGACAGAGATTGACACCTTAGCGAGCTTCACCATGTAGTTTATGAGGAAGATTCCCGGGTGACCTCGTATTAAACACCATTACACAAAAGCGATAGAATGTTAGGAGCTGAACTCAATTTTGAAGACTATCGGAAGCGCCTGCAACACGAGTTGGACAACATTGACCCGCGCGAAATGCAGTCCTGGTCTGACCTGATTTTTGATTGCTGGAAAAATGGACGCTTCGTTTACATCATCGGAAACGGCGGCTCCGGAACCACCGCTACACACATGGCGGAGGACCTCGGCAAAAGTACATTGCGCGAATCAGACCTTCGAGACGAGTCGAAAAAACGGCTTAAGGTGCTAAGCCTAACCGACAATACGGGCTGGCTAATGGCCGTGGGCAACGACCTCGACTACGATCAGATCTTCGTCCAGCAACTCATGAACTACGGCGGTGAAGGAGATCTGCTCATCGCGATCAGCGGATCTGGAAACAGCGCAAACATCTTAAACGCAGTTGACTGGGCAAACCGTCATGGCGTTATGACGTTTGGCCTCACTGGATTTAACGGCGGTGAGCTGCGGAAACAGGCAAAGCAGGGACTACACGTTCCGCTCCAGGACATGGGAATGGTTGAGAGCATCCACTTGGGTGTTTTCCACTGGGTGCTGAATGACGTGTACGCCCGAATCAACGAGGAGGGCCGGCATGTATCTCGGAATTGAAATCGGCGGGACAAAACTGCAATTCGGAGTGGGCACCGGTCTATCCGCAGATCTCCGCGAAGTGGTGCGGATGGACATCCACAAGCGATCAGGTGCGTCTGGAATCCTTGGCCAAATCGACGGAGTCGTTCGTGATCTAAAAACGAAGTACGGGCTGGACGGAATCGGAATCGGCTTTGGGGGACCAGTTGACATGCAATCGGGGACGGTGATCAAGAGTCACCAGATTGCTGGCTGGGACGATTTTGAACTTGCGGCCTGGAGCGAGCGAGAGCTCGGACTGCCCGCACGCATCGGGAATGACTGTGACGTTGCCGCCCTGGCCGAAGCAAAGTTCGGTGCCGGTCGCGGCAAGCGAATTGTGTTCTACGTGACAGCCGGAACCGGTGTTGGAGGCGGCTTGGTTGTCGACAATGATCTGTTTGCAAGGCAACGGACCGCCCGCGCCGAGATCGGCCACTTGCGCCCAGGTTTAGATTGTCTTGGAGCTAACGAAACGGTTGAATCAATCGCCTCCGGACCAGGCATCGTTTTGCAGATTCTGAATCAGGGGATGACGGGCTACGAAACGGAGCGCCTCCTGCTTGACGCATCAGGCGAAAACTCTTTGCCTGATGGCGGGGCGGATATCGAAGGCCTGCTCGAACTGATCAGTGCACGCGACATCGCAGTAGCGGCAGGTGTCGGCAATCCGAATGCGTTAAGAGCACTGGATCGTGCTGCGCAAGTCCTTGGCTGGGCGATAGCCCAAGCAATCACGCTTACATCCGCAGAAATAGTTGTTGTGGGGGGTGGTGTTTCGCTTGCGGGTGATACGCTGTTTCTTGATCCCGTGCGCAAGTATGCAGCGAATTACGTTTTTCCGCCGCTAAAGAATACGTTTGAAATTGTCTCAGCCGCACTCGGCGAAGAAGTTGTCGTTCACGGCGCGCTGTTGTTGGCGGCTGCGAACTAAGGCAGTCTTGGGTGGCCCTGACCAGATTCTGCCCGGGGGCGCTTATTCCCACTAACCCCGCTGAAAGCTAACTGATTGGCGTGCTCAGAACTAAATGCAAACTTGTATCAAAGTCTAGTCAGCGATAGCCTTCTGGACAATGCCAAGATTCTCCAGGGCACGATCCGTAACCGTGCGACGCTTCGGAATGCCCTCGTCACCTAGCATGTCAATCTCGGTTGCGAGGTAGTAAACCTCTTCGCCCTTTTCAATGTAACCGACGAACCAGCCAACGCCAGGCACCGGAGAATCGGCCCATCCGGTTTTCCCACGGAGAACAAACCCGCTCGCAGAATAGGACTCGTCCAGAATCATGATGTCCCGCACAATCGACATCGTGCGCTCCGAGAAGGTAAGATCGCTGTTGCGCAGTCGAACAAGTAAGCCAACCTGTTGGTTTGGCGTAATTCTCGTTCCGCCATTCAGCCAGAATTGATCGATGCCGCCGCTGATGTCCCCATTACCGTAGTCTGCGGCATCGATGTACTGTTGCATCCGTTCTTCGCCAATTCTACGTGCCAAATCCTGATAGAACCAGACGGCTGAGTACTTGATTGCAGAGCGAAGATTCTGATCCTGATTCCACGTATCCAAAAATCGGACAACGTCATCCCACTCGATCATTTCTTCTTCGTCTGCAACAACGCCCGTTTCAAGAGCGACGAGTGAGTTAAAGATCTTGTACGTGGAAGCGGGAAGATATTCGGTGTCTGCACGTTCACGCGAGTTCGTGTAGTACGTGTTTTTCTGCGGATCATACACAACAACCACACCCGCCACTTTTTCATCGTCCAGCGCATCTTGCAACTCGGCGCTGATTATCCATCCGGGTTCGCCAACGCTTGCTGGCTGCTCCGGCGTACATCCAGATAGAACAATCCCGAGGAGAAGAATGAGACGAAACATTGAGTGATTCGCAGTTCAGAGTATTGATGAATCCGCAAGTTACTACTTCTTTCGTGTCATATCGATGGTCAGATTTTGTTGAACGTCAGCGAGTCCGTTCAATCTCGCGCAGCAGCAATCAAATTGTTTTTAGCCAGATTGAACGGTTCGAATCAAATCTGAAACAAATACTCTGGCGGTCTGCGCTTTAAGCTGTGCTCGTGATTCTTCTCGGATAGGGTTCCTATCTTTCGGAATGAGAATCTACGACGTCCACACCCATCCCACTTTCGAGGCAACACGCACTGATCGCGAAAGCCTGCAGGAACTGGTTACTTATGCAAAGTCGCTAAGTGTCGAGGGCATGGTTGTGCTTGGCGATGTACTCTTGTACGGCCGCACGCCGACGGCTGCGGAAGTGCGCTTGATCAACGACAAGACCCTTGAGCTAACCGAGTGGTTTCCGGAGTATTTCACAGGCTTCTGTTTTTTGAATCCGCTGCTCGGGAAATCGTTCGTTGAGGAGGAGACAGACCGCTGTATTGGTGAACACGGCTTTCGAGGGATTAAGCTTGAAATCTGCAACAACGCGCGCGACGACGTGATGGAACCTGTCATGAACCAGGCGCAGAAACACGACGTCGTTGTGCTTCAGCATACTGCAGACCAAACCATCATTCAGCAGCGCGAGTACCATACGGATCCTGCAGATACGGCCTGGTTAGGGCAGCAGTATCCCGACGTCTCGATCATCATGGCCCACTTAACCACATGCGGTAAGCGCGGCGTAATGGAGATTGCGGATGTTCCGAACATCTGGATCGACACCTCAGCCTTTCAACCCTTCTCCGGCCTCGTCGAATACGCTGTGGAGAAACTTGGCGTCGAGCGCGTGCTGTACGGGTCCGACCTGGTTATCCGGGATCTGCCGACACAGATCGGGCGGGTCGTTTCGGCTGAAATCACCGACGCGCAAAAGCAGGCTATTCTTTTCGATAACGCACACAATTTGCTATTTAGACAGACCGTTGAACGCGCATGAGTAAGCCGAAAGACGATCACACGCTTATTGACATCAACGTCTCGTACGGTACGTGGCCGTTCCAACGGTTCCCATTGCAGTCGATTGCGGATCTTGCATCACACCTTTCCGATCAAGGTATCCGCGAAGCGTTTGTTTCGCATCTGGGTGGCGTCTTTGACCCGGATGCAGGACCGTTTAATCTCGAATTGATTGATTCCATTGCAAGGCTTCAGGACAACGACCGGGAGCAATCAGGAACGACGATGCACCCGGTACCAGTTGTGAACCCGGTTTTCCCGGGCTGGAAAGACCACCTGGATGCGTGCCGTTCGCAAGCCAACGTTCGTGCAGTAAAGATTTATCCGTCCTTCCACAATTACAGCCTTTCAGAGTCTGAGTTTGTGCCGCCGTTTGTCGAGTACTTACGCAGAAACGGCTTGCAACTCCTGGTGGCCATGCGGCTGGAAGACGAACGGACTCGGTATCACGGCTTAAGCGTAGTCGGCGTACCGGTTGAAGATGTGATTTCCTTTCGCGCGCAGATTCCGGGTTTCAAATTTGTGTGCTTGAATGCGTACCTGCCTGAGGCGAAGCGTATTGGCAGCGAAGCACCCGACGTGGGTGTCGACATCTCCTTTGTGGACTGGATGTTTGCCCTTGAAGACCTGCGAAAACACGTCGCACTGGATTCAATATTCTTCGGATCCCACTCGCCGTTTCTTTACACGGGAGCCAACATTTTGAAGCTCGCTCAATCCCGTTTAAGTGCGGATGAGAAGCAACGGATCGGGGCGCTGAATGCCGCAGCGTTTTTGCTGTCGGATTCTTCTGCGGATTGAGCGGCGGCGAATTAACTGCGGCGATGCATCTGCAAAGCGACCTGGCGCGACGAGTCGCTTGACCATCCGTCGCGGCTGCGGCGCTAGATTGCCTGCCCATTCCAAATAGCTGCCGTGGACGAATCGCCTGTCTTTTCCAAGTAGCTACCTCTCAACTCACCTGTGACATGCGACTCCGGCAAACAGCGGGCGGTCAGCGATCAACGCGGCCTGATCCACTGCCACCGGCGAGCTGGTCAACCTCACTCGTGCTCACAAGATTGAAGTCGCCTGGAATTGTCTGCTTCAGACAAGAAGCCGCAACGGCGAATTCAAGTGCTTCTTTTGAACTCTTCTTCTGGAGCAATCCGGCGATGAGACCTGATGCAAACGAATCACCCCCGCCAACACGATCAACGATCTGAATGTCGTAACGTCGAGAGCGCTGCGGCACCTTGCAGTCTTGGTCGTCCAGTAGAATTGCACTCCACCCATTGTGATTGGCATTGAATGACTCGCGGAGGGTGATTGCAACAGCCTTAAAACCGTAAGTGGACTTGAGCCGCTCCGCTAGACGGAAGTAACCTTCCTCATCCAGGGCTGCGCCCTCAACATCGGTCTCGCCAGCATGCATCCCCAGACTTTTCTCGGCGTCCTCTTCGTTGGCGATGCAAACATCCACGTAGTCCATCAACGGGCGCATGGTCTCCTGAGCCTCGTCAACGGTCCACAATTTTTTCCGATAGTTGAGGTCACACGAAACGGTGGCACCGGCCTTTCGGGCCGCCTCACACGCAGCTACGAGCGTTCTCCGAGCAGTCTCGCCTAATGCAGGGGTAATTCCTGTCCA
>CBDTVC010000176.1:0-6202 GCA_965363925.1 uncultured bacterium
TCGTCAAAATCCGTTGCTTCAGCTACAAGCCCGTGAAAGATACCGGAGATCGTTTGATCAAAATCAAAAAGAGTTCGATCGCACTCCAATGTTGCCACAGCTGTCGCTGAAAACTGAACATGTGTTCCGGCATTCGCGATTGAAATCGACCCCTCAACCCCGATGTCGTGAAACTTCAACGGATCGAGGCCAGTCGATTCGGCTGAGGGCGAAAACCCAAATTGATAAACCCCGTTCTTACGAGAACGAAGATCTATCGTCATTGCAGACGCTTTTCGCATGACAAAGAAACCCTACGACGCTCAACTACGGAAACGAAAAAGAACAACCTGACCCCAAAATCGCCTAAAAACGACGCAAAATCTGGCGTTGGGGCAGAACCGTGAATATACGGTAAGCAACAGGTAACATCCTACGGGAGAGACAACGACTTTGGTATCGCTTTGGACTGATCCAATCCAAATAAACGACATAGCGACACAGGCCATTCAACGATTCGCTTAAACCAGTGACCTGTTGATAACTTGTTGACATGAAGCTTCGCTCGGGCTTTACGGCGGCTGTATGGAGGGATACATGTCAAATTTACGAGTCCTGTCGTTCATATGGGCACTTTTCACTCGTGACCGATGACTCGATTCAGGATCAAGCCCGGCGAGGCAGCTGAAGTACCAATTGTGGATGACTAGAGAAAAACTTTGATGATCCTCAACTTGAGACTAGCTTTGTTGATAAGTCGTGAATATGTTGTCGTCCCGATCAAATTGTTATATTGGCGACCCTCTCAACCGTAGACGGGTCACTGAGGGCACATTGTTGTTTCAGCGCGCAGCGTCATAAGTCGTTGCTGTACAACGGACAGTAGATTGGGGAATGATGGAGCAACCTCTCCTTCTTGGGCGGGGCACCGCTCTTGTAAACGGGTTGGCCAGCCAACATGAAAAGCTTCTGCTCGGAGCGCGCCTTTGACCGCGCACCGACTTGCAGTTTTTCGCTCACGGGCAGGCACGAAACGAAACAGGAAAAGGCGCTGAAATGTCTGCACTTGTTGATGCTATTCGAAGGCGAGTCATCAACGATGGCGCTACAAGAAGTGCTTCGAAACTCGCGCGAAGAAACTATCTAGTTGGAAGAATTCAGAATGCCTGAAAGTCCAGAGGCCGCTTGGAAAGCGTGCCTAGAAATAATTAGCGACAACGTGAACGGCCAGAGTTTTCAGACCTGGTTCGGGCGGTTGAAAGCGACTCAGCTCGAGGATGACGGCGGAGCAATCAAGCTGACCATTCAGCTGCCAAGCCGGTTCTATTACGAGTGGCTCGAAGAGCATTATTTCGCTCTTCTTCGCAAAACTGTCGTTAAGGTTCTCGGCCCAAGAGGTCGCTTGTACTACGACATCGTAATCGAAAAAGACGATCTCGTTTCGGGCAACCGCGGCTCGTCCATGCAGCTTCCGGCTCGACCTGCCAACGAACCAATTACCGTCGGCGGAAGTCCAGCAAGTGACGGCAATGACTCGGACCTGCGGAGCCCGCGGACTTCACATTTTCCGGAGTTCGACAGACTATCAGGGGTTGAAGCGCGCTACGGTCGTCAAGGACCCCCGTTCGATAGCAGGGGCTCCGGCCCGTATAGCGGAAGCGGATTACCGGGATTTGAAAAGGGCGGGCAAGTCGGACATCCGTTCATTTATCCAGGTGTACGCAAGGCTCCGACAGAATGCCACCTCAATCCGAATTACACGTTCGAGCGCTTTATTGAAGGCGATTGCAACCGTCTGGCCCGGAGTGCGGCAATGGCAATCGCGCAGAACCCGGGCAAGACGCACTTCAATCCGTTTTTGATCTACGGCGGCGTTGGCCTGGGCAAGACGCACTTGATGCAGGCAATCGGCAACTACGTGCGGGCCAACAACAAAGCCGAGTCGATCCTCTACGTATCAAGTGAGAAATTTACGACTGAATTTGTACAGGCGATCCAGCACAATCGGGTAGCAGATTTTTCGCTCTTCTACCGCAATATTGACTTGTTGGTGATTGACGACGCTCAGTTCTTTGGCGGCAAAGAAAAAACGCAGGAAGAGTTCTTCCACGTCTTCAACGCGCTGCACCAATCGGGCAAACAAATTGTTTTGTCAGCAGATCGTCCGCCGCGCGACATCGAAGGAATTGAGGAGCGACTGTTGTCCCGTTTTCAGTGGGGCTTGTCTGCGGATATGCAACCGCCGGATCTTGAGACCCGCATCGCGATTCTGCAACGCAAAGCGGAGGACGACGGAATTTCGATTGACAACGAGATTATTGAGTTCATCGCCCACAACATCAAGAGCAATATCCGCGAGTTGGAGGGTGCCCTGATAAGACTATTGGCGTTTTCGACACTAAACAAACACGAGATGGATCTTTCGCTTGCGAAGGATGTGTTGCGCGATCTCATCAAGGATACGCAGGTAACGCTCTCGATTGAGGAAATCCAGAATGTTGTGTGTGGGTATTTGAGCTTGCCAGTCGATCTTGTCCGCGCGAAAACGCGAAAACGCGAAGTTGTCCAGGCCAGGCAGATCGCGATGTTCTTTAGCAAAGAACTGACCCAGCATTCACTCAAGACGATCGGCCTCCATTTCGGAGGGCGAGATCATTCAACTGTCATACACGCAAATCAGACTGTGCTCAATCAGATCGAGACGGACCCGACGTACAAGCAGATAATCCACGAGGTCCGACACAAGCTCGAGCTTCGGAGTCGGTAACCGAGTCACGCCTCGAAGTGTTACGCGTCTGCCTGACGTGGAGGCAGGACAAGTTTGTAGTTGGGTTGCGTCGGTTACGTCAAGTAGCTTTCAGCGGGGTTAGTGGGATTTGCCCGCCCCGGGCAGAGATGGGGCGATTGGTGCCGAGTCTGAACAATGGTTCGAGGCCAGGCCCTTCAAACACGACATCGAACCGAAGTGGCAGTGTCCAAAACGACTTAAAGGCCCCGCTTCGGCCAACCTTCAGCAGTGAGAGAATGCTTGGGGGCGGCGAACTGCCTAAAGAGCATCAGGGAATTATCCACAACGGTGGATCATGGGGGGCTTCGTGGCGTATTTTGAGCCATGTCGGGCTCCAGCGGTTCCGATCCGCATTTCATCTGGCCAATCTATCGTTACTACCATGAAGTTCACAGCATCCAGCGCTGAACTCCTCAAGGCACTTGCCGCCGTAAATGGCGCCGTTCCTGCAAAAAGCACCATGCCGATTCTTGAGTGTGTGCTTTTCGAAAGCACACAAGACGGATTGCGGCTGAGCGCGACAGATCTGGAAATTTGGATCGTTCAAACGGTTGCAGTCAAATTTGACCAGAAAGCGACCGCCAAAGATGCACGTATTGCTGTGCCGGCAAAACGACTAATGGACACGCTGAGAGCCCTTCCCGATATCCCGATTTCATTCTCCGCAGACGACGAATTTGCCATTTCCCTAAAAACGGATCAAGGGGTATACAAGATGGTTGGTCAGGATGGCTCCGACTACCCGTCCCTTCCGAAGCTGACTGACGGAACGAAGATTGAAATGAGCGCCGATACACTTCGCCGGGCAATCACGAAAACAAGCTTTGCAGTCAGCAAAGATGCCTTGCGACCGGCCATGATGGGAATCTTCTTTCAGATTCTCGGAAGTAAAGCACGTGCGGTCGCAACGGACGGACACCGTCTTGTCAAGCTGACCCTGTCCGACATTGCGAGCAAGGAGAACATCGACTTCATCGTTCCGGAGAAGGCCATGAGCCTTGCGGGAAAAGTCGCTTCGGATGGCTCAGCTACGGTTACGATCGGAGAGGGCTATATCGGCTTTGATTTCGAGCACTCGCGGGTACTCGCCCGCCAGATTGCCGAAACCTATCCGAACTACGAGGCAGTAATCCCGATCGAAAACGACCGGACGCTGACGATCAACCGCGCCGCGTTATTGGCTGCGGTTAAACGAGTCGGGATCTACAGCTCCAGCATGACCCATCAAATCCGTCTCAAGATGGAAGAGGGCCTCGTTGAAATTTCCGGCGAGGACATCGAGCGAAACAGTGAAGCACATGAAACTGTTTTGGCCGAGTACGAAGGCGAACCAATGGAAATCGGATTTAACGCCGACTACCTAACACACGTGCTCGACAACGCGGACAGCGACGAGGTCAACTTTGAATTCAGCTCGCCGAATCGCGCCGGAATCGTTACACCCGCGCAGCAAAAAGAGGGTGAAAACATGCTGATGTTGATCATGCCGGTCATGCTCAATACGTACGCTTAGCGTATAGCAGCGTTCAGCCAATTGGCGGGTGTCAACGGTCAGCATCTAGCGGCCTTAAAGTGCCGGCTGCAGGCTGATCATTCGAACCGAATTCCGCTACAAACCTGAGCGCTCTAAAACAGCGAGCCCGACAGCATGCAAGACAGGCACGTCGATCGAAAGAAGTATTTCCTGGAGCAGTCGACAACTGTCGAGAAGTACGTCATCCCGTTTATCCGCGACACAACAAAGATCGACGAAAGCACAGAGGTGCTCGAGATCGGATGTGGTGAAGGAGGAAATCTGTTGCCCCTCGCCGATATCGGATGCCGGCGCGTAGTTGGTGTTGACATGGCGCAGGGAAAGATTACAAACGCCGCGAACTTCTTCTCAGACCATCCTCACAAGGACAACATTACGTTCATTTGTGCGGATGTCTTTTCGATCGACGACCTCGGCCAGTTCGACGTCATCATTATGCGTGACGTCCTGGAGCACATTCACGGCCAGGAGAAGTTTATGCGGATTGTTAAGCGATTCCTAAAACCAGATGGAAAGCTCTTCCTCGGTTTCCCGCCGTGGTACAACCCGTTTGGCGGCCACCAGCAAATCTGCGAAAACGGCCTTCTATCCAAACTCCCATACTTCCACATCCTGCCGAAACCGATTTACCGATCCATACTGAAGTCGTTTGGCGAATCAGATGCAAAGATTGAAAGCCTCCTCGAAATCAAGGACACCGGAATCACAATCGAACGCTTCGAGCGAATTCTGAAGCACGAGAATTATCACAAGGACAAGCGATGCTTCTATTGGATCAATCCGAACTATGAAGTCAAGTTCGGATTGACGCCACGCGAAATGTGGGGCGGATTGGCTGCAATTCCGTGGGTGCGCAATTTCTTTATCACGACAAATTACTATGTCGTATCACCCAAGGTGAACGCAACCGGGTAGAGAAAACCGCTGCTACTGACTGCGCCTGGAGGCTTCCGCTTCGACCTCCTGCAACGCCCGCCGAGCTGCCGGTGAACGCGGACCGTCGCCGGCTGCAACGGTACCAAATCCAAGTGTCGCCAACCTGAAATCACCGAGGGCCCAGTCAACGGATGCAATCAGGAATAGTAATTCGTCTCGCTCAACAGTTGGGTTTGCCGTTGTTGAATCGAGCGAATGTTCGATGTCATCTTTCAGTGACAATAGGAAGCCCTTGTCGAACTTGTTAAACCTGCCGCCCGGTACGTCGATAGCACCCATTACATCAGTCCGCAAGCGCTCCAGATATGCCTCTCCCACCGGATTCGTACTTCGGACGCGCTCCACAATATCGGGGTGGTAGACTTCAACCCGGACAAACGAAGACACATCAGGAACGGCCGTCAGCCGGATGCCCAAGGCGATCGTCGCCAACAGTATTGTCATCGCCGGCATCGCACTCACAACCCTGTTGCGAACAATTGAGCGAGAGGCGCGACGAACCGGGATTCGAGAAATTCGCTCGGGAACTGGTTCGCGTACAATCGACTGTGGCAGCCGAAGCGGTACGTCCATTGGTGAATCCGGAGATCGATCAACATCAGCGAGTCTGATCCCAGTTAAGCGCTCGAAATGATCAATCGCGGGGAGCGCGCTGTTCAATTCGCCAAGGCGATCCAGCAGGGCATCCACCTCCGTTCGAACATCGGGACTGCCTTCGACCAGCGCTCGGACACGCGCCTGCTGAACCTGATCAGGCGAAAATCGACCTGCATGGAAATGCATTGCCAGCACATATTCGACGATGTCTTCGGGACGCGGATAACGTGAAGCGCTTTCACCTTCCTGCAGCAAGTCTTCAAATGCGCCCTGCTGCACGGTGGCTTCAGCATCCGCCGCAGAAGCCAATGCATGACGTTTGTCGGGGCCTCCGAACAGTCGTTTGACAAAGGCCAAAAGCTCCGCCC
>CBDTVC010000177.1:0-6198 GCA_965363925.1 uncultured bacterium
ATTGACGACGCCACCAGTTGTAATTCACATCATTTGTGCCGATTTTTGTACTCCACCAACGAATTGCCTGTTTGCGTCTTCTCCGCCGAAAACGCGAACGAATTCCCATGATTTTTCGGTCCCAATTGTCAGCGTCATATGGGTTCCGACTCGCCAAGTAAGTGCGTTTCAGCAGGTAAAACGCACGCAAGAATGTCGGCGCCGCAAAGTTACGCGAACACCTGCCTCGACGGCTTCCATCCATTCTCCACGTAATCCACTCTTAATCAAAAATGTCCACGATCGCCAACGTCGTTGCACGACAAATACTAGATAGCCGGGGAAATCCAACAGTCGAGGTTGACCTGACTACCAACGATGGCTCTTTTGGTCGAGCTGCGGTCCCAAGTGGAGCGTCGACGGGCGAACACGAAGCGGTCGAACTGCGAGACGGAGACATGTCTCGCTTCTTTGGCAAAGGTGTGCTCAAGGCTGTAGAGCATGTTAACAAAACGATTGCCTCATCTATTAAAGGAATGGATGTAAGCGATCAGTCAGCGCTGGACCGGCACCTGATCGACCTGGATGGAACACCAAACAAGGCGCGACTAGGCGCCAACGCAATCCTGGGAGTGTCCCTCGCAGCCGCCAAAGCAGCGGCTGCATGCAACGGTGTTTCACTTTATCGACACCTCTCAGACGGCAAGGGAGTCACACTTCCCGTCCCAATGATGAACATTGTCAACGGTGGTCGGCATGCCGACAACTCGGTGGACATGCAGGAGTTTATGGTAATGCCTGTCGCCGGTGGCTCGTTTTCGGAATCTTTCCGGATCGGTGTAGAGGTATTTCACACCTTGAAAAAGGTTCTCAAGAAAAAGGGTTATGGGACGGCCGTCGGTGATGAGGGCGGATTTGCGCCGAACTTGCGTTCAAACGAAGAAGCAATCGAAGTTATCCTTGAAGCGATAGAAGCCGCCGGGTACACTGCTGGAAAAGACGCCTACATTGCGCTCGACCCTGCATCTTCGGAGATGTATGAGGACGGCGCGTATGTCTTCTACAAGAGCGACCCGGGCCGACGGCGGTCGTCTGAAGAAATGGTCGCCTACTGGGCAAACTGGGTTCGACAATACCCGATCATCTCAATCGAAGACGCGATGGACGAAGATGACTGGGATGGCTGGCAGATGCTCACGAGTGAACTTGGCGACGAAGTCCAGATCGTCGGCGACGATCTTTTTGTTACCAACTCACAGCGCTTGCAACGAGGGATCGATACGAATTGCGCTAACTCCATTTTGATCAAGGTCAATCAAATTGGCACATTGACCGAGACCTTGGAGGCCATTGAGCTGGCGCACAGTAACAACTACACAGCGGTTCTGAGTCATCGGTCCGGAGAAACCGAAGACTCTACAATTGCCGACCTCGCCGTCGCTACCAACGCTGGACAAATAAAGACCGGTTCCGCCAGTCGATCAGACAGGACGGCCAAGTACAACCAGTTGCTTCGGATCGAAGAAAGCCTGGGAGCGAAGGCCGTCTATCCTGGAATGGACGCCTTCAAGTTCAAACGCTAACACTTGGAGATGCTAACACGACTTCTAAATCTCGTTCGATTGGGCCCGCTTCGCAAGCGCATCGGGCTGATCATATTTGTGTCGATTGCTGTTTGGATCAGCTTCTTTGATTCGCACAGCCTTCTTCGCCGATACTCATGGAATCGAGAAGCGAATCAACTCGAAATTGAAAATGCGGCAATGCGTGTCGAGATCGAAGACCTGAACGCGCGCTTACAAGAAGGACTCTCGGACGAGATGGTGGAAAAAATAGCCAGAGAAGAATACGGTATGCAGCGTCCCGGCGATACGACTTACCGGTTCGAGTAGGAACGTTAATTGCTGTTCGCAATCCAAGGCATTCTCCCCAGTTACCGGCGATGTCCGGATCCTCCAATAAATGGACAAATCTGATGTCAGAACATGTTATAGGCATCGATCTCGGCGGCACAAATCTCAAAGCTGCGATAGTGGGGAGCGACGGGCGACTAATTCACTCTACCTCTGTCGATACCAATCCGGAGCGTGGCCCCGCAAGCATCATTGCGCGAATGGCGGAGCTGATACAGTCACTTGAAGAACGTGCAGGCAACCAATGCCGGGCTGTCGGAATCGGTGCACCCGGCGCCATAAACTGGGCGCGTGACACTGTCAAGCAACCCCCAAATTTTCCGGGCTGGGATTCGATAAACGTGTCGGCGGAGATTAAGCAGTTACTCGAACGTGATATTCCGGTGCTCGTCGAAAACGACGCTAACGTCGCGGGATTGGGATCAGCATTCTTCGGGGCCGGGATCCCCCACTCGTACTTCATCATGGTCACGCTTGGCACGGGCGTGGGCGGCGCAATCATTGCCGACAACAAGATTTTCCGAGGACAAACTGGCGGGGCAGGCGAAATCGGACACATGACGATCAACTATTGCGGGCCGTTGGCCCGTTCGGGAGTTGCCGGTGCCGTGGAAGCATATCTAGGTCAACAGTTCCTCACGCACTTCGCACGACTGCGACTGGCGTCCCGGCCAAGAAGTATTCTACATGAACAAGCTGGACCTAATCTTGAAAACATCTCGTCAAAAATGTTGTTCGAAGCCGCACAGGCTGGCGACAAAGATGCAATTGAGATCTTTCACTGGGCTGGCCACAAACTGGGATGCGTTCTCGGTTCGGCAATCAACCTCTTGGATATCCGGACCGTAATCGTTGGCGGTGGAACGTCGGCTGCTGGCAACCTGATTTTGGATGCCGCGCGAGAGACGATTCTAGACTTTGTGACGCCGGCGTTGCGTGAAGGGATTCGGATACTACGCGAAACACGCGGCAACGAAGTCGCCATGCTCGGGGCCGCACAACTTGCCCTGGATGCACTGAGCAGCAATGCCTAGTGAACTTCATAGACTCCTGTTGCTCCCAGCTGTGGCGATTCTGCTGAGTCTCCCGTTCGCTAGTCGTGCGTACTCACAAGAAACCGGTGCGAAAAACAAAATCACTCACCCTGTCGAGTTCACCGCCAAGGACTCGTTGGTGATTGACCTGGATAAAAGTGGCAAAAAAGGTCAACTATACGGTGATGCAAAGATCACTTACAACGGTGCCCTCCTTAGCGCTTATCAGATCGACCTACTTTTCAAGTTAAAGGAACTCAGAGCATATCGCGCCGACACCGATACCACTCTGGCTACGTTCTCAAAGAACGACGAGACATTCTCGGGAGATCAGTTTGCATACAACCTGGAAACAGAGCGCGGTCGGGTAGTCGGGGCCCGCAGTAGCTTTCAGGAAGGCTTCATCAGGGCGAAGGCAGCAAAGCTGAGAGAAGACAGCACGTTATTTATTTATGAAGGCGCCTACTCGACGTGCAATTGTATCGAAGACCCTTCTTATTCCCTGAGAGCAAAGCGGATGAAGATTGTGAATCAGAAGTGGGTCTACACAGGACCAATTCGGCTCTATATTTTTAATATCCCAACTCCGCTATGGCTACCGTTCGGCTTTCTTCCAGCGCAAGAAGGTCGGCGTAGTGGCCCCTTGCCACCCGTTTACGGTGAGGACGAGTTCGGATTCTACCTTCGCGATTTCGGATGGTATTTTGCGCTCAACGAATACACAGACTACCAGATGCAGTTCGGCCTTTGGTCCAAAGGTAGCTGGCAAACGCGTCATCAATTTCGGTATAATCGAAGGTATCAATATAACGGCGCACTGGCGGTCGACTATGCTAGACTCCGAAACGGCGAGAGAGGCGATCCGGATTTTGGCGTTAACCAAACCGTCTCGCTGCGTTGGAATCACAACCAGACCATCAGCCCCTACTCAAGTTTCGATGCGAGTGTTGACCTATCCACATCCGGCTATCTTCAGGCCGTCTCCGAGGCGTACGATGATAGAGTAAGGCAAACGATCGGGTCAACGATCGGCTACCGCAAACGCTGGAAAGGGGTGGGTAGATCGCTCACAACAAAGCTGAGTCAACAGCAACAATTGGCAACGGGTACAGCAGACCTCACGTTACCAAGCCTTTCCTTTTCCCAGAGTGCGCGCAAGCCGTTCAGCCGGTCGATTCGCCCGCCTGGGTCTCGCGAACAGTGGTACGAGAAACTCACCTATAACTATAGTTTTAACCTGACGAATTCGTTTCGTTTTTCGCCCCTGTCAGACGCAGTCCTGATTGCGCAGGGAGACTCGGCAGCGACTGAAATAGATTGGTACGAAGCGCTCCTCGACGGCGACAAGTACAAGCGATCAACCGGCGACAACACGCCCTTCAACTTCAAAGCAAGCCACTCGATTCCCATATCAGCTTCCTTTTCGCTGAATCGGATTCCGCCGTTCGGTAACGTCCCGCTTAACATGTCGCCGAGTTTTCGGTATACCGAAGATTGGTACCTACGAACCGAAGAGCGGACACTGTCCCCGACCGACAGCCTGATTCGAAACGACAACACGGAGTTCTTTGCCTTACGACAGTTTAATGCAGGGCTTTCCGCCAACACCACATTCTACGGCCTCTTTCCAGTCCGAATTGGAAAGTATTCGGGCATACGACACACAGTCCGGCCGACAATCGGGTTTAACTATCAGCCAGATTTCTCTTCGTCCAAATGGGGATACACTGGCTCATACACTGATTCAACTGGACTTACGACCACGTACTCGCGAGTACCCGGGGTCCGTTCGGGGCTTCAGCAAAGTTTGTCGTTCAGCATCTCGAATATATTTGAGACCAAACGAATCGAGGCCGATAGCGTCGATCAGAATCAGAATCGGACCTTGAAAATTCTGAATCTTGACGCGTCAACACGATACAATTTTGCCGCTGATTCTCTAAACCTTGCCGACATCACGATGAGCTTGCGGACAAAAATCGCGGGAAAGGTCGACCTTACGATGAACGGCACGTTCTCTCCTTATAACATTGACCCGACGACGGGCCGGGTCGTCAACTCGTATGTCTGGAGCCCAGGAAACTTTGCGTTTGCCAGAATGAGGAGCTTACGCGCATCAGCGCGAACGTCAATCCGCAGTCCAAACTCGTCACCCGGTAGACCCGTCGAGAATCGCAGGTCTGCAAACCGCACCGCTCCCCTGCCATCCGGAACCAATCCGTTCGGAGACAGAGACGACCAGCAGTTCTTCGACGATGGTCTCGCCTATTCCGACTTCGCCATTCCGTGGTCATTGAGTTTTGATTTTACGTTTAGCCTGAACAAACCAGGGTTGACGTTAACACGAACTGCGATCATCAACACGACAGTTGATTTTAACTTGACGCCCAACTGGAAGGTTGCCGCACGAACGGGATACGACATCGAGCGCGGTGACATTGTCAGCACCTCAATCAATCTGCACCGCGACTTTGAATGTTGGCAGATGTCTGTCAACTGGGTCCCCTTCGGATCGTATCAATCCTGGGGATTTGATCTACATGTCAAGAGCGGACATCTCATGGATATTCTTCGGATCCGGCAGCCCCGCAATGACGTAGGGGGCCGATTCGGCAGGCTGACCGGACAATAAACTGGCACGCCAGTCGTCCGGCCATCCACTCAACTCAAATCCCTAGCTGTCCTGGACCCAGACCCAGCTCTCGATGCTCACATCGGCCTCATCTTCAACCAGTACATGGGGATCGACGTGCATGCGAACTTCAGACCCATCGTTCAACGTCCCTGTCACTTCCCGATAAGCGCCCAGATACTGGGAGACGGTAACACGAACCCGGGTTGTACCTGCAGAAGAGGAACGACCTGACATCGAGCCATCGTCGGATTGCAACGCGTCCAGAACGAAAGCTTGCGGACGGACCGCAAGCACTTTGCCCGGCACGACTTCATCCCTACCAACAAGCTCGCGGATAATATCAGGCGCGCGGACAATATTGGCGCTTCCCAGGAAGCTCGCAACGAAAGATGTTTGAGGTCTTTCAAATAGATCTTGCGGTGTCCCAAGCTGCTCTACTCGCCCATCCTGCATCACGGCAATTCGATCCGACATTGCCATTGCTTCGATCTGATCGTGGGTGACGTAGAGTGACGTGATGCCGGTCGCCTGTTGAATCCGCCGTATTTCGGTACGTGTTCGATCTCTCAGAGCGAGATCCAGGTTCGACAGGGGCTCATCAAAAAGCAACACCCTTGGGGTGACAGCCATCGCTCGG
>CBDTVC010000178.1:0-6192 GCA_965363925.1 uncultured bacterium
CAAGCTGTTGAAATTTCCGGTCGGTTCGAGAATGATTCGTTCATCCTGCAGATTAACTTTTCCACCTGAGCTGAGAATATTCGTCGACGCAATAATGCTTTGCAAGCGACTAGCGGTGAGGTTGTACTTCGTTAATCGCTCGTTATCAAACTCTATGAATACGCGCTCTTCTTGAACGCCACCGAGATCGACTTTTGCCGCATCGTCCAGCTTGATTAGCACGTCTCTCACGTCGTCGGCATACTCCTTCATCTCCGCGTACGTAAAACCGTCGCTCGTCATCGCCAGCGCAATGCCATAGACATCACCCACACCGTCGTCGTTCAGCTCTGGTTCGACGCCACTTGGCAGTCCGTCTAGCGCATCCAGCTTCCGGCGAAGTCGATCCCAAACAGCTTGCATATTGTCGGGTGAGACTTCGTTCTTGAGTACGACCGCTACAATCGACAAGCCTGTTCGTGAGGTGCTGGTGACTTCTTTGAGTTCGGGAAGCTCCTGTGCAACCTTCTCGATCTTGTCTGTAACAAGTTGTTCAACCCGCTCTGGGCTTGCCCCAGGGAAGGACGAAACGATCGAGGCCACGCGAACGGTATACGGTGGCATGCTGTCACGCGCCATCGACAGATACATCGCCACGCCCAAAGCCATTATCGCGGCGAGGACAAGAAAGGTGATGCGATTTTTCTCGATCGAAAACTGTGCAATATTCACGACGCTAACTCCTTCGCTAACCGATTACTAGTTCTGTTGGATGCGTACTTCTTGACCATCAAGCAAAGTCTGCAATCCGGCTGTTGCGATTAGTTGACCGACCACCAGTCCCTCGACAACTTCAAATCCTGCTGATGTCAGATCACCTACCTCGATTCGTTGCTTCGATACCGCCATTCGAGACGAACCGGTACTACTGACGAGGAACACGAACCGTCCTGAAGAATCTTCTCCCACTGCTTTCGCGGGAACTACCACGGGACGGTTGCCATCTGTGTTTCCGTTTCCGTTTCCGCCTCCGCCAAAATCAAATGTCACGCTTGCCGTCATTCCGGACCTGATGCCGACAGACGATTCGTCGATTGACACTCTAACCGGGTAGGTTGCGGTCAATGGATCAACGGACGGAGACACTTCTGTCACCGTACCGTTATAGATCTCACCGGGAACCGATGAAAACGATACTTGGACGGGGGCTTTTTCTGCCACGAGATTGATAATATTTTCGGGGAGTCCAAGTGCAATCTCCATCTGTGTTCCAATGTTCAGAACGGCAATTACCTGTCCAGCCGATACATTTTCATCGAGTTCCACATTGACCGACGCGATCATCCCCGATTCGGGAGCATACATAAAGCCGTAACTCATCTGCTCTTTCTGTATGTCGACACTCCGACTGGCAGATTGATGGCCCGCCACTGCGGTTCGGTGTGAGTTCTTGGCGCTCTCGTAATCACTCAGTGATGCGCTGCCTTTCTCGTACAGTTTGCGTATACGGTCCAGCCCCAGTTTCGCAGTGTTCATTTGCGAGGCAGCGCTGTTCAGCGATGAAACGGCTTGTTCGTAGGCAAGCCTCGCCTGGACATTATCGAGCCTTGCCAGCAACTGTCCCTTACGGACTTCCTGTCCCAGCCTCATATTCAACAGCGTGATGATGCCGCCGGTCCTGAAACTCTGATTGACGACCTTGTCTGTCTGAGATGTGCCACTGAATGTTCGCTCGTTTTCACCAATCGAATAGCTTACCTCCATTGCGGTGACAGGACGAATAACCTTTTCAACCGGCGGTTCGTTCTTGCACGCAACGATGGCTAGGATTAAAGGCAGTATGGATAGCTGCTTGGGTAGTCGTTTCATGTGGAGCCGAAGTCTACTTAGATTCTTCTGAGCGTTGTTGATAATCGAAGAAGCGTTGCCTGAATTCCTCGTTCTGTGTCTCGGTGTGTTGCAAGAAATAGTATCCGATATACCGTTCCAGAATAATTGCACTAATCAGATAGTTGTAATTCGCAGTCGCTCGGGACAATTGAGCCTGCAGATAGTTATTCTGCGCGTCGAGCAGCTGAACCAGAGTGATCGCCCCGCTCGAATACGATGCCTGCGATAACTCCAGGCTTTCACCGGCCGTTTCTTCGGACACCCTCGATAGTTCGATATTCGAAATCTGCGTGGTCAAGTCAGAAACTGCATTCCTCACGTTCGCATCGATAGATAACGCCACGTTGTCTCGATTAAGTTGGAGTTGCTGCTTCTGGATAATTGCAGTCTGGCGACTAATGCTTTCTCGATTACGATCGAAGAGTGGAATAGACACGCTAACGCCGACGTTGTAGTTGTCTGACAGAATGCTTTCGGATGGCAGTGACCCGGTGCCCCATTGATCAAACGTGCGGTTGTAATTGGCTGAGGCCCCGACTGTTGGCATGAACCGACGCAGTCCGTTGAGCGTGACACTTCGCTGTGTCGCCTCGATGCTGTAGTCAAGTGATCGTAGCTCAGGGGCATTTGCTGCTGCTTGCTCGGAAAGAAACCTTACGAACGACTGTCGAATGATAGGGTCATCCAGAAACGTCTCTAGTACTCCGTGTTGATATCCTTTAAAAATGCCTTCCGCCTCACGCGCATCTGCAACGTTTATGTTCTTGTCGATCGGGTTGTTGAGGAGTTGATTAAGTGCGAAGAAACCCCTTTGGAGTCCGTCAATCGCGTCGACCTGAGCCTGCGTATTTTGAGCCAGCTCGCTTCGGAACCGAAGAATGTCGACTCGTCCCGACTGGCCCGCCTCAAAATGTTCTTCTGCGATTGCAAGATTTCGTTTCGTTAGCTCGAGATTCTGTTTTCGAATTCGAGCGTTCGACTTCAAAATCAGCACGTTGAAGTACGCATTGGAGACATTGAGCACGAGGTCCATCTCATCCGCGTTCAACTCCTCACGGCCCGCCTTCAATCGGTACTTCTGAATGCTGATGTTGGCATTGGCGGCTTCGGAATACAACGTCTGGCTTAGGTTCACGTTACCGAAGGTTGAATACTCCGGATTCTGTCCACCCGAAAGTTCGGCAAGCACGGGGTCGACATACGATCCCGTGGCCGAAACCGATACGCTCGGTAGATAATTGCTCCTCGCAGACTTGACGTCCTGCTCTGCCAAGGCGACTGTCTTTCTAGCGGCAGCGAGAGAAAGATTGTTGGCGAGCGCTTCTTCGATAATTTCGAGTAGCGTGTAGGTTCGGTCGGCGTGGAAATCATCAAAGTCCCCGACGATATCCGTAGTTGATAACGTGCTGTATCTCAGTGGGACGTTTACGCGCCGAGCAGTGGCGTAGTTAATACTCAATCGTTCGTTGCCATTGATAAAGATCGGGCGACTCGACAAGTTCTCGCCGTTTATGGCAGCCTCGACCCCAAGAGCGATCCGTCGAAAGAACTGTCCGAGATTTTCGTCCGCCTGATTGGTCGCCATTAAGCCAGTCACAACGTCTTCTCGGGTTGTGGCTGTAAACGACGGTACTCCGGCTTCGACAAAAATCGTCGCGAGCTCGACGATTTCTTCGTTCGGAATCAGGAATCCCTCCGCGATGTAGACAGCATCCAATTCAGCGATCTGACTGGAGACGGCGGCCGGTGAGTCGTAGGGAATGATGGAATAGGATACGTCGAGATCTTCAGCCACGGAATGAACGACCGAGCGAACTGATTCGACGACACTTGCCGGCCCATCGACAATGACACCAACGCGTTGGAAGTCGAACAGGCCCTTCAGCGTGGTCAGGTCTTTTTCATAGGACTGCGATGTAACCAGATACGTGAAGTTATGCACGCCACTGGTGTCAGCATCCAAATCGATCTTGATTACATCTCTGTTGACGGCTCCAAAAAGAATTGTTGGCTTTGGAAACGACGACTGAACTGAGATTACTTCACTATTGGTCCGACCAAACGCAATGATGATGTCAGTGTCTCCGCGGACAAGTGTTTGATAATTGCTTTCTGCTCGAACGCGATCAAATTCATTTGGCAAAAACATCTCATCAGGGAATCTGATCGTTGCGTCTTCTCCAACGACAGCCACGATCTCGCTCTTTAGCGCCGAGAAAAGTGGAGCAATGTCGACTGCAAATTCATCGAAAAGAATGCCGACGTTGTAGACCCGCTTTCCGTCTTGAGTACGGGTCGCACTTTCATCGGTACTTGGGGCATTTTGCTGAGCGCTGACCTGGAAGGCACAAGTGAGCGAGACATAGGTCACCAGTCCGAGGATGAAACCGAATTTTTTCATATCCACCATTCGTGGGATGCTTGCCGACCAGTTAGACTGGTCGAATTTTGCAAAAAGGTAAAGGCAGCGCCTACAGGGTCCGTTGATTGGGCGAATCCAACTGGTGGGATTTGAGGGAATATAATCATACGTCCGGGTTCTGAAGACTGAAGAGTTGTGTTTCGGTCGTCTTGCCGCGGAGAAATGTGCGTCTGGCCAATCATGCGTGAATGACCGCAAAATTGGAGAGTTAAGCGCCAAAATCGACCACTTCGCAGACAAATGTCTATGCCTTGACGGACGGTTTGGCTGTAGAGCCGAAATCGCAAAACAAACATCGAACTCCGTGATCGAATTGCCTTCTCTTTCTTGCGTCATAAAGAGAAGAGCAACCAAACTAACGATCAGGCGGCTTTTTTGCCGATTTCAACATGCAAGAGTTCGATACAAACCCGACAGACCATCGATGTCTGAAAGTCCGCAGCCTGCAAGTTCGCGGCGTGCAAGTTCGCAGCCTGCCAGTCCACAGCCTACTGAGCCGGAGGCTACCAGCCCGCAGCTGTTCAGTTGGCAGCCGTTCAATCTGCACTCGTCTTGCAAATCGATTCGGGTCGGCAACTCTGTTCGTTGTGGCGGTTCTGTTACTTTGCACCACATCCGCTTTCGCACAGAGCCCGGACGTTGATGGCGACGGCGTGCCCAACGATCTCGAGTTAAACGGATACTACTATAACAGCAGCGTCGGCCTCCAGTCCTGCGATCCTGCAACGGATTTTCCGTGTTATCAAACCGACTATCAGCAGTGGAGCACGGATGGGGACCCATTCAGCGACTTCGACGAAGTAAGCGGGGCCAACATGCCGGTTTCCGCTCCGTACAATCATCCATACGTTGCGGCGGAGCACATAATCGCTGTCGATCTCGTGTCGTACAGCGTCACACCGCGTTCAACAATTACTGACGCAAAAGGTGGTTCTCTTTCAAACGCCTACGAAAATTCAACAACGAGTACTTACGAAGAAAGTGTTTCGGCAACTGCTACGGCAACCGTTGGTCCGGGTGGAATGGCTGGTTACTCTGCAACAGCCACTGCGACCGAGTCTACAGCAAACACCAGTTCAACAACTCGAACTTCATCCGTCGACTGGAACACCGCAACCACCGTTGATGTGAACGCGGCCGCTGAGCTGGCACTTTCCATCCACGTGGTCAACGCCGGGAGTGCACAGGCCCGCGACGTCCGCCTGTTCTTCAACCTAAAAATCGGCACACGAGTAGTCGCCAGTATTCGGACACCTGTGATTACGGGGCTCCTGGACGCAGGACAAATCTTCCCTTCGCTCGGACAGGGACCGTGGGTCATCGACACATCAGAAGATGCAAATGGAACAACAAAACCGATCACGCTGAATCTCGAGCAACTAAAAGCAATCGAGTCGGGCGCGCCGATTACGCTTTCTGTAACAGAGGTTCAGGCTGACATACTCCGCTGGAATCCGGCCAGCGGTGGTTCATGGTCGTGCAGCGCAGAAATAAGCTGTGACTGGGCTTCGTTTCAGAGTCGCATCCGGGCTTCAACCATCAATCTTGCAATGCATGTCGGCGACGAGAAAAAACAATACCGTGTGTTCGGCGGCAAAGATTATCCGAACCCTGCCGACACCGATTTGACCCTGACACTTCGCGACGTACTCGACCTCGTCGCAACGGTAACGGGGACAAACAACGCAGCTTCAATTGACGGCAGACCGTATCCGTCAAACTGGTACGCCATGACTGCATCCGACAACTTGATACAGGCGTGGGAAGATGCAGGGGCACCAAACAATCTGCTGGACCTTTCGATGCAAGCTGGAACGGACCTGCGCCTCTCCAGTCCGGGCGCTGACCCAAAGCCGATCGTCGACATGGCCACCTACTCACCTGACCTCCGCCGAATATTC
>CBDTVC010000179.1:0-6163 GCA_965363925.1 uncultured bacterium
ACTGATCCACGTGGAGGGCGGGCCGAGACAGCATTCACAGTTAACGAGGCCGAGCCCACGATAACGGTCGAAGCAATCGATGCTGACGCTTCAGAACGACTTCGAGACCGAGGGTTAATACTGGTAACGACGGACCGCCCGGTGCGTACGGCGTTGAGTATTCCGTTCACGTTAACCGGTTCGGCGAAAATGTACTCGGACTACCTCACGGACGTGCAGGGACAGATACTGGACATTCCGCGAGATGCAGACTCGGTCTACGTAAGCATTATCCCGCTCACCGACGACCAAGCGGAATCGAGCGAGACGGCGGTACTTACGCTTACTTATCCAGGTCCGGTAGACGGTTCGAATTCCGCGACCGTGACAATTTCGGACGGCCCCGCAACCGACGACTTTGTCCTGTTGGGATTCTCTCCAAATCGCGGCGGAAACTGCAATCTCGTCACACTTGAAGTGTATGGCCAGGGTTTCTCCGAAACGAACACTGTCACACTAACCGGAATCGGAGATCCGATCCAAAGTGTCGCTCAAGAAGTTGACGAAACAGGAACGGTGCTGTCGGCAACTTTCCTGATGGATGGACAGCCGACTGGCGAACGAACAGTTCGTGTCAACAACGGATCAGAAGAGTTGGCTGCAACTGGCCGATTCGTGATCGAAGAGGCTACGTATCCGGGCGTTTTTGTGCAAGTCCTGGCGCAGCCTGTGTTCGGCCGAAATCGATCCGTTGTGTATACGGTCCTTCTCCGCAACCGATCCAACATCGACGTGACCGGCTACGTGTCGCTTGCCGGAACGGGGATAAACGACGGTTGGTCGTTGGACAACGTCGAATTCGAATTTGAGGCCGATCCAGATGCTCCGTGGTCGGAGGTGCTCCCGCCTTACGTCGTCGACGAATGGACTGTCCTTGGACTTCCGCAAGTAACGCTACGGGCCGGCGAAACCAGGCGGATGCCCGTCCGCAACACGGCAAGTGCAACGCACGACGTAGTGGCGTCTTGGTCCTATATCTGGTAGGGATTCAACGCCATACGACTACGGTCAGCAACTGTACCCTTGTGAAGTAAAGAAGAGAATGGAAAATCCGATGAGAAACCGAACGTTACCAATGTTAGCGCTGCTCATGATCGCAGCTGTGTCAATCGTGAATACAGCGGCCGGGCAACGCATAGGCATTAGTGGGGCCGACCTTCAGTTTCTTACTGAGAAAACAACTCCCAGACTTTCGAAGGCCCAGCTTCAATCTGCGGGAGAGTTTTTCGGACCTGACGAAGTTCCAGTGAGGGGCGTTTTAGGATCCCTATCCAATATCTTGGAGAACCTCCGAAACGACATCTCTCGTCCCGAAGTCACATCTCCTACTTGTGATGCGAGCGCCGAAGCGGTGATCGAAGCTGAAAAGAACGATCCTATGCCCGAGGGATACAAGCTACGACAAGGGGGCACCCTCAAACGTCTTGGAAACCTACTACGCTTGAACGCAAACCACGGCATCGGTTCGGACAGTGCAAACAAGACCAGTTCCAAGACGACAAGTGGCGGAGACAGCCTCTCAGCCGACTTCGTAGACACGTTTGTCATCGTCCAAAGTCCTCACGGGAACTACTACACGATAGACATTTGGGGAACGTACATCGAAGTCTCCATTGTGTATCCCATTGATCCTGACGCCGAGTATTTCTCCAGGGACCCGGATGAAAATGACATTCGAAATGCAATCATGCGCTTATTCGACTTGTCTGTCAACGGCAGACTGTGGAACGAGACACCGCAGCAATTCTTTCAACGGGCCACCCAAAGCACAGGGACCCTCTCTTGTACCCCACCGGAAACAAGCGAAAAGGTGACGATTCGGGCTGTACAGTCCAGTGATCCTAACGACAAACTCGGCCCCGTCGGGGTTGGTGAAAACAGGTACATCGCGGCGGATACGGATTTTGACTACGTCATCCGATTCGAGAACAAGCAGGAGGCCACGGCACCCGCTCAGGAGGTTCTGATTCGAGATACGCTCGACACAACTGTGTTTGACCTGACGACACTGCAATTGAGAGAAATCACGTTCGGAGATGCTCGAATATCTGTTCCGCGCGGACGATCGAGTTTCTCAACACGCGTCCCACTGGTCGATCCACTCGAGCTTCTCGTCGACGTACACCTTGTGCCAGAAACTGGCGTGTTGACGTGGCGCTTTGTGACGATCGATACGAACACAAGTGAACTACCAGTCAATCCGTTGGAAGGGTTTCTACCTCCAAACGTCACATCCCCGGAAGGTGAAGGAAGTGTGTCGTTTTTCGTTCGACTAAAGGATGGAATCTCCGACGCGACCGCGATCACCAATCAAGCTCAAATCTTCTTTGACCTCAACGAACCGATTGACACACCCCCTTGGAGTAATACTATTGATTCTACGCCTCCCGCCAGTGCGATAACTGGCCTGGCAAACGAGCAGCCCGACTCATCGTTTGCGGTAACGTGGGGAGGCAGTGATGCGGGTGCTGGAATATCCACGTACGATGTATTCTTCGCTGTAAATGGAGGCGAATTCAAACGGTGGCTCACTCGAACTCGCCTGACTGAGCAGGACTTTGCCGGTGTAGACGATAGCACATACAGCTTCTTCTCGATCGCGTATGACGCAGCCGGCAACATCGAAGGCTCAAAGTCAGTCGCCGATGCCACAACAGCGGTCAATGTGGGCATCGGGGATAGTGACGAGTATTCGGGCCTGCCGCTCACATATGAACTAGACAACGCGTTTCCGAATCCGACGACTACCCGGGCAACCATTCGGTACGCACTTCCCGAGGCTGGCCCAGTTTCGATTGCTGTTTACAATATTCAGGGGCGCGAGGTACTAAGCGTCGTCACTGACGCGACGCGTTCAGCGGGCTGGCACACCGAAGCCGTGGACGTTCGGCACCTGGCGTCCGGAGTCTATGTCTATCGCATGACTGCTGGCAACGCCCGAATTGTCAGGAAGATGACGGTGATCCGGTAGGCCTGCGCTCGAGATCAAGGACACAGGCAGCCTGTTATCGCTAGTGATAGCGACCGGTTGAGAAAAGCCAGGTCGACCGAGTTTTTTTGATCTTCCCGGGCGGGCCGAGTTCGGATGAGGTGCGAACCGGGACGTTCTCGGGATGCGGAATCTCTACTTTGCAGCCTTCTTAAGGCGTTTGGCCGCCTTTTTCTCCTTTTGTGTCATCGCAGGAGCCTTCTTGTTGGATTTCTTTGCGTCGTTACTCTTTGCCACGTCCTTCCACCTATTGTTGGTTAAAGTAGCCGTGGTGCAATATAACGTATAGTCACCGTCGCGTCGAGATCATATTTTTCGCGTTCGGAAAAAGAGGGATATCGTGGCTTGTTTTCATCGAGGCCGATGGAGCCAATTTTGACCTGGAGGATCCGATCGACACAGAGCCATGGGTCACGCATTGGACTTCGGATTGCCTACTACTTTGAACTTGCGAGGAGTTCAACGAACTCACTCGGTTACAAATGAATCAGACCGCCAGCATGCCGCCCGCCTCTAACGCTACCCTCGAACCACCAAACTACCGCGACGTTTCGGGATCCGCAGGACGACTCGATAAATCACCAAAATCAACACTGTCCACCCAATCTTCGAAAAGCACCTTCACCGAATCCACGGCAGCGACGTTCGCCAGATATCGTTCCGCCTCTCCCGGTCGACCCCAGTCGCCGTATAGCTGCGCTAACGCGTAACCGGCCCAGTCTTCGAGGCGAATCTGCGATCCCGCGGGAGCCTTGTCGCCATTTGTCGCAGCATAAGTGAACAGCAGGATCTCTTCGGCCTCGTGATATTTACCCTCTAATCTCTTCACGCGGCCCTTAGACAGCAGGACGAGTTGTTGCCAATACGGGCTTCGGGCAGCCGGGGCGATCAGGGCAAGCACCGAGTCGCCCCGGGCCAACCATAGCGTGGCTGACATGGCATCTTCGGCAGCGATCTCGATCTCCACCATCCACATTGCGATGATGGTGTTAACGTGGTTTCGATAGCGATACGAGTCTCGGCCTTCAACGAAGCTCGTGTCGGTAAATGCCTCCGCTTCGACAAGTAGCCTTCGTGCAACATCTTCAGCTCCGCCCCAATGCAGGTACGTCAACAGCCCCTCCACCATAAATGGAAAGTTGTTGCCTTCGTTCTTCTGACGTTGCATTTCGACTGCTCGCCACAATAGATCGCCTCGCTGAACGACGTCGGAACTCCCCAGTGTCGAAGCAAGGTAGTACAGTGCCTCTGCTATTTTCGGATGCGGCGGCATGTACAGTTCCTCCCTCAGCGAGAGGACGATGCCGTGGTGATGATTGGCCTTTTCAAGCAAGCCGAGAGTTCCGTATGTTTCCCCGAGAATGTTGTGGAGGTCGGCGCGAAGCAGTGGGCGATCCGCAAAGTCCCGATCAACACGCACAGCCGCCTCGTCGAGTACGGCACGAATTGGAACATCTGGTCCCTTGACGTTGCTCTCAACATACCAGCTATCGTTCGGGGCTCGCAGTATTTGTGTAAGGAAGTCCGATACGGCCTCGGCTCGATCTGATTCTTCCTGGGCATGCGTGGCAGCCGCTTGCGCAGCATCTCGCTCCGAGTCAGCGACACGAGCCTGCCACAACGCCACAGTAAATCCGCTTAGCAAGGCCAAGACAACCATTGTGGCTGCTGCACTTAACGTCCGATTGCGAACAATAAACTTGCGTATCCGATAGCCAGTAGTTGGTACCCGCGCCAGGATTGGTAGGCCATCGACAAAACGCAGAAGGTCGTCCCCCAGCGCCTCGGCCGAAGCGTATCGCCGAACCGGCTCCTTGGCAAGCGCCTTCATAACGATCGTGTCCAGGTCCCCCGAGAGTGCTGAACGCCCTGAAACCGCCGACGGTCGGGCTGGCGTGTCAACGCAAATCGTTCGCTCGATTTCAGCGGGCGACAATTCGGACAAGTCGTACGGCCTTGTTTCAGTCAGCAGCTGATACAGCAAAATGCCGAGGCTGTAGACATCTGTCGCAGTCGTGATCGACTCGTGCCGGATTTGCTCTGGTGCGGCATACGCCGGTGTCATTGCCGCAATGGCCGTCCGCGTAATCAATACATCATCTCCGGAATCCGCAAGCAGCTTTGCAATTCCAAAGTCCAGCAACCGACACTGACCGTCTGCATTAACGAGAATATTAGACGGCTTCAGGTCGCGATGCACAATCAGGTTTCGGTGGGCGTATGCAACCGCGTCACATACCTGAAGAAACAGCCGGATCTTTTCCCGAACGTTGAGTGCCTTGTGCCTGGCAAAGTCCGTGATCTTTTCACCTTCTACGTACTCCATGGCCAGGTAGGGCACGGCAATGGCGTGAGCGTACTCTGGGCCTGTTACGCCCCCGTCATAGAGTCGGGCGATGTGCGGATGTTCGAGTCGAGCCAGCACGTTTCGCTCTGCCCGAAGGCGCCGGGCTAGCTCGGCTGGATCAGCGCCGTGGTGCAGCAACTTGAGCGCCACCGTTCGCTCATACGCACCATCCGCCCGCACTGCTCGGTAGACGGTCCCCATTCCGCCAATACCAACTTGCTCCTGCAATCGCCATGGACCCACTCGCGTGTCGGTTTCAAGGGTAGCTCGCGAAATCTGTTCGAACGGCGACTGCAATTCGTCCGTGCCACCTACCTGCCGGCTGGCAGCGATCAGTTCAGTTGCCTCCGCTCGAATTGCGGCATCGCTTTCTGTTTCAAGCAGATTCTGTCGATCAGCTGTTGGAAGCTCCAGCGCCAGTGTGACGAGTTCCTTCACGCGAGCCCATCTTCTCTCGTCCATGTTGGCTGTCTAAGATGCTTCCTTGAGTGCACGAAAGAGCCAGGCGCGAGCAATAGTCCATTCGCGTTTGATTGTAGCCGGAGAGAGCTTGAGCGCATCAGCCGTTTCCGCAATCGTAAGCCCTGAGAAGTATCGGAGCTGCGCAATCTCTGACTGTCGTTCGTCAATAATCGACAGTTGGTTAAGCGCCGCATCGACCGAGATAATTTCGTCCGATCGTACATCGGGGATGTCGCCAACATCGTTTAGCGAAAGCGTAACCTTTTCGCCACCCCTCTTGTCCGATCGCTGTGCCCGGGCATAATCAACCAGAATGCCCCGCATCA
>CBDTVC010000180.1:0-6157 GCA_965363925.1 uncultured bacterium
GCCAACTCGTGACGGCATCCACTCAACAAGGCCTGGGCAAGGCTTGTGGTAGTGAAAGCCGTCGCGTGGCGGTACATTAATCATCGCCGGATCCAATGAAAGAATTGCGTGTATTCCGGAAATCACCTCGTCCATGAACGTATCGAGACCAACTTTAAGTACAACCTTTTTCAGGTCAGAAACGGTTAATACGTGGGTCGTCATGGATGAACTGTTTGTTGTGGTGAACTTCTTTGTTTTAACGACGAAGTTCGCGGAATTGGTCGTACTTCTACCTGTGGCTGATTGATCGTCGCCCAATCCAGTTTTGAAAACCAAAGGATGTGGTGTGTGATGCGCTGTTTGCGCACAATTTGACCCACGAACCGTTTCGCCCTGCTGGCACGCTGCACGGGTTTTTCGGTATTCGACTCCGTCATCCAATATTGTGACGATCTTTTGTCAGGATGATTCCTTTAAAGATGATTCCTTTCAAGATGATTCAGTCACCATGATTTATTCGCCATGAATCCTCTCACCATGAGCACAACCGAACCAATCCCGGAAGCCATTCTCCAATACATCAACGAGGAGCTACTCTTTGGTGACGGTGAAGCCGTTGCTGATGACGACCTGCTTGCAACTGGGCTCGTTGATTCGATGGGAGTATTCGGACTCGTTGGATTTGTTAACGAAACGTTCGGCATTGAGGTACCACCACAGGACATCTTGATCGAGAACTTCCGAAGCGCTAACGACATCGCGTCCTATGTTAGGCGGCGATTGGGCGGACAAGGAACCGTTAAGTGATGTCGCAATCGCTTACAAACGCTCAAAGGCTCATTTGGTCAGGACAGCGTCTGCACCCCGGTTCGCCGCTGTACAACATGATCTTTCTTTTTCGGATCAAGGGCCGCGTTGACCCCGCCGCATTCGAACGTGCCTTTCGACGGATCGTTGCAAAGTCAGACCTGTTGGGTATGGTCATCGATGATGCAGCGTCAGAGCCGTTGCTTGTTGAGGGAGATGGCCGAGTCTTTTTCGAACAGGTAGACCTCGGCAACGCTGGGGCAACTGTTGATACTGCGACAGTTTCTGACGAAAACTCGACCACAGATTTCGCGCGGTTGAAGAAGGGTTCCAACGCTCACCGTCAGGATTCACTCGACCGCTGGATTACTGAACGAAAGCAGCGCATCATCGATCCTCGCAAGTGTTTTTTCGACTCTGTCCTTTTGCGGCTTGGCGAAGAAGAATGGGCGTGGTATTTCAGCGTCCACCATATCGCAATGGACGGAATGTCCGTTGGCCTTTTGTTGGAATGGGTTGGCAAACAGTATGCGTTTGAAACGGGCGCCACTGGAGAATCTGTTGAAGCGTTACCTAAATATGCTGAGTTGCTGCAGCTTGAGCAAAAAGTGCTGGGCTCCGAACGGTTTGAAAAGGCGGGGCCGTATTGGGAGCAGCTGAACTCGGTAGATTTTGATCAGACGAAGCTTTATCGTCGTGAGACCTCGCTTCGTACAACAAGCAGCACTCGGCGTCGGGTGGGCTTGAGCACTAGTCAGATGGATTCGCTTCGCCAGCTGGCTGTTCGAGAGGAGGTTAAGGGGTTTTCGGAAGATCTTGCGTTCCATGCGATCATCTTGAGTGTGCTTGCGGTGTTTGTTTCGCGGATTTCGGGAAACTCTGAGTTTGCGTTGTCGATGCCGTCGCTGAATCGTCCAACGCCCGCTTTAAAGAAAACCATCGGTTCCTTTGTTGAGCTATTTCCGATTTTGCTGGCGATCGACCCGGAGCGCTCGTTCCTGGAGACGATCAAAGGAGTGCGTGCCAAGGCGCAGCAGGTATTCAGACACGCTCTGCCGGGTCTTGGTCGACCTGAGTTGAATCGTCGGAGCTCGGTTGTTTTCAATTATCTGAACGTATCGTTTGCGTCCTTCGCCGGGATGCCCGTCCATGCTGAATGGATTCATTGTGATCACTTCGACGCAAACCACCTTCTCCGCCTTCACGTCCATGACTTCGAACAAACGGGCACTCTGAGTTTCTATTTTGATTTTGCTGCCGATGCATTTTCGCCTGAGCAGCAGGACGCGACCATTGACCAATTCTTGAGACTGTTTGATTCGCTGGTAGAGGATCCAATGCAACTGGTTGGTCGTCCTTCGCTTGTTGGGAATTCCGCGTTGCCGCAACGTGAGCCGATTGGCACGTCGCCGGACGATGTGTTCGTACGCTTTCGTAAGAACGTCTCAGGAATGCCGAATGCAACGGCTGTCACGGATCAATCCGGAGCCTTCACCTATTCCGACCTCTCGAGGCGGGCCAATCAAGTTGCCGATCAGCTCCGAAAATCAGGTGCCGTCTCCGGCTCGAGAGTTGGGATCTATCTTGATCGATCGGTTGATTTTATTGCTTCAATTCTTGCCTGCCTTGAAATTGGCTGCGCGTATGTGCCCGTCGAAAAGTCGACAGCAACTGATCGGGCTTGGCAGGTGCTAGATAGGGCTGACCTGTCGGCAATTGTTACGGACGAAGTAACAGCACCCGTTTCGGACGTCCCGGTGATTTCGTTGATTCCGCGAATCCCGGATCGTGATTCTGGATCGGACAATCCGTTTGAGCGCTCGGATGCTCGGTGTGATGCACCTGGGAATAGTCCGGCGTATGTGATATTTACCTCGGGTTCGTCTGGTGTTCCGAAAGGAGTCGTTGTTTCTCGTGCTTCCCTGGCTCGCTACGTGGATTGGGCTGGCACCGCGTTTAGTCGACACGGTCCGGTAACCATGCCATTGTTTACGTCGTTGTCGTACGATCTTGCGATCACGTCTGTTTTTGTACCGCTCACGACGGGTGGCGCGATTAACATTTATCGATCAAGTGATCGTATCGAAGATGCATCGCTGATCCGGCAGATACTCTCAGTGGATCGTCACGACGTTATCAAGATGACACCGTCGCACCTGCTGGTCGCTGCAGATGTCCCCCCGCAGCTTGATCGGTTGCAGTCGATTGTGCTGGGTGGCGAAGGACTCCCTTCAGAGCTGGCCCGATTGTTTGCAGACAAGCTTGGGGATAGCGTATCGATTATCAACGAATACGGCCCAACTGAGGCAACGGTTGGGTGTATGGTCCACGTTTTTGATCCGGATCGCGACCGAGATGATTTTGTGCCAATCGGAACAGGCAACGAGTACACAGAAGTCTTGTTATTGGATGCGTTTGGAAATGAAGTCCCCGATGGAGTAGTGGCCGAGCTAGCTGTTGCGGGTCCGGGACTGGCTGACGGGTACCTGAACGAACCGGAATTGACAGCAGGCTCGTTTGTTAAACATCCGTTTGTGAAAGGTGCCACGATTTACCGGACGGGTGATGCAGCTGTTCGGAGCGAGTCCGGAAGATTCATGTACCTCGGGCGGATCGACGACCAGGTGAAGGTTGCGGGTGTCCGGATTGAACTCGGAGAAATCGAAACCAGGATGGCCGAATTGCCTGGTGTTACCGGTGCTGCGATTGCAATGCGAAAGACGGCATTTACCGCAACTCCAACCTCAGAGGAACGATGTGCACGATGCGGCCTGTCGACATTGCACCCAGGAACGGTGTTGGACAGCGACGGAATATGCAACGTCTGTAAACGCTTTGACGATTACTCCGAACGTGCGACCGACTATTTCCAGGATGAAACGATGCTCCGCGATATCTTTGATAAGTCGCGCACCGCTCATCCTGACGCTGAATATGATTGTTTGGCACTGCTGTCAGGCGGTAAGGACAGTACCTACGCACTTGGGCGTCTCGTAGACATGGGGTTAAACGTTCATGCGTTTACGCTGGATAACGGCTATATCTCGGAAGAGGCACTAGCGAACATCAGCCGTGTTGTTCAGGAGCTAGGCGTTTCACACGAGTTCGGGCGGACGGACGCTATGAATGAGGTCTTCGTGGATAGTCTCCGCCGGCACAGCAACGTCTGCAACGGCTGTTTCAAAGTGATTTATACCCTTGCTCTCCAGAGAGCAGACGCGCTAAACATTCCGATTATCGTAACGGGTCTTTCGCGCGGACAGTTTTTCGAGACGCGGCTTACGCCAGAGTTGTTCGAATCAGTTGAGTATCCGCTGCAACAAATAGACGACACGGTGCTCGCAGCCCGCAAGTCGTATCACAAGGTGAAAGATGCGGTGTTTGAAAACTTCGACACCACGTTCCTCCGGGATGGAGATCTTCTTGACGAGATTCGCTTTGTCGACTTCTATCGCTACACGGATGTCTCGCTCGAGCAGATGATGGAGTATTTGGATAGTCGTCTGCCGTGGATCCGTCCGTCGGATACGGGTCGCTCAACAAATTGTCTGATCAACGACGCGGGAATTTATGTTCACAAGAAGGAGCGAGGGTATCACAACTATGCGTGGCCGTACTCCTGGGACGTGCGTGTCGGGCACAAGCAGCGGGGCGAAGCGCTTGAGGAGCTTGATGACGAGATTGACATCGCGCGGACTACAACGATCCTGAAGGAAATCGGATACAAGATTCGCCACACGCCCCCAAAACTCAGCAAGACAGAGTTGCATTCGTTTTATGTCGCTCCTGAGGATGTGCCCGTCAGCGAAATTCGGGAATATCTCCGTCTGAAGATTCCGAATCAGGCCATTCCGACGACGTTTACCAGGGTTGAATCGATTCCGTTAACTGAGAATGGAAAGGTGGACCGATCGCGTTTGTTAGATCAAATCGTTTCGTTGAAAGCGGTCGGGCACGTCGGACCGGAAAATGAAATTGAGGAGATTATCCACGGCATCTGGTGCGAGCTGCTTGGTCTGGAAAGCCTGAGCACGGACCTGCACTTTCTGGATTCGGGCGGAAACTCGATCCTTGCCATTCAAGCCATCGCTCGCGTCAAACACGCATTTGATATCGAGTTTCCATTTTCGATGGCATTTGAGGCACCTACGATTCGTGAGCTGGCTGCGCTGGTTGAGCATACGCTGCTAATTGAGCTGGATCAGACGAACGGATCAAACTCTGATGCGGCAACGGCAGAGAAGTTGGGTGGCAGAGAAAACCAATCAGACGAATCACAAGCAGGGAAAGACAGAATCGGATGAGTAAATCGGCCGACAAATCGTCTCTACTTGCGTCTCGGATCGGGCGCGCTGCGGCACGGGCGCGCGAAAGGATAATCCCGGTACGACGCGTAGATGCCCCAATTCGTCTTACGCCAGCTCAGGAAAGCCTGTGGTTTCTGCAGCATTCTTCGCCGCGTGATACCGCCTACAACGTCTTCCGTTGTTTTCGTTTTGATCGCGACAACTCTGTAAACGGTGAGGGCCTTCAACCGGATGTAATTCGAAAAGCGATGCATCTGATCGTTCGCCGTCACGAATCGCTGCGAACAACAATCAGTTCCGTTGATGGATTCCCCGTTCCATCGTTACGGGACGATTCGAAGCCGGAGGTTAAAGTTGTATCGGTGGGGCCCGATGCTAGCGACGAAACCTTAGCGGGTCTCTGTACCGATTTTGTCAAAGAACCGTTTGACCTTTCAGTGGCTCCGCTGATCAGGGTTCTTGTAGTTACAGGTTCGGCCGCTGAGTATTTGGTCGTCTGTGTGCATCATGTTGCTTGTGATGAATGGTCACTGGACATCGTGCTTCGCGAACTTGCTGCGACCTACCGGAGCTTGTATTCGGGCGTACCGGATGGATCCGTTTCTGAGGGCCACTTTCCAGGCGACGCCGTTGCAGGCGACACCGTTGCTCGGGACGCCGCCACAGATGTCCCAATTCGAAACGATCCGCAGGAAGTGTCATTTTCCGATTATGCGGCGTGGTATGCTGGCCGTATGGATTCGGTCGCAGAGAAAGCGCTAGTTGAACCGCAGCTGAAGGCATCACTGGAGTTCTGGGAATCCATTCTCATCGATGCAGACTCGCAAGAGTTGTTAAACATCCGCACGCCATCGCAAACGGATACCACCGGTGATCTGCTTTCACTGTCACTCGAGAGTAAGGCCAGTGACAAAGTTCGCTCGCTCGCTCGTCGTGAATCGGTAACTGTGTTTTCGATTCTCGTCGCTGCGTTTGCGGCCTTGTTGTTTCGCTACTCACGGGAAAATCTTATCCGAATCGGGGTTCCGGTAACTAGTCGGACTGTCTCAGGGCTGGATTCT
>CBDTVC010000181.1:0-6139 GCA_965363925.1 uncultured bacterium
GGCCATCAAGGTCCAGATAGAATAGATAGGAACCGGGTGTACCTACAAGCGGACGACTTTCAATTTTCAGCAAATCGATGTTTCTGGTAGCAAAAACCGCCAGACTGTTAAAGAGTGCCCCTGATTCAGCGGCGTGCATTGCATATACAATAGATGTCTTGAAGCGGATTGCCTTTTCGTCACCTGCTGCCGATTGCACGTCTTTTGAGGTGGCCAAGCTCGCGTCAGCCTTCTGAGAACGCTTCAAAATCAATTGCCGCCCGGCCTCTTCATCCGCCAGCGGGACCAATGCAAGAAAGCGCGTGTAATTCTGATGGTTGCTTTCGATGCCGCTTGCAAGGACCTGCAATCCATAATGTACGGCTGCCTTGGCACTTGCAATTGCAGCGACCGATGACGACTGCCCATCCGCAATCGATTTTGCAGCCCCCGCGGTGTCGTACGACGCAACGATAGCGGCCTGGGGCAACTTCTCACGCAAAAACACCTTGCATTGCCCAAGCGCCTGCGGATGTGAATGAACTTCTTCTATCCCCTCTAGCGTCGCGCCCCGCCGCGCCATCAGATTGTGTCGGATCCTGACCTGCACCTCAGCCACAATCCGTACATCAAATTCCCGAAGCAAGTCATAGTTGACATGAACGCTCCCAAAGAGTGAATTCTCGATCGGGATTACGCCAAAATCAACTCGTCGATCAACAACTGCCTCAAACACATCGTCAAACGATGCGTTGGGAATTGCGATTGCCCCCGGGAAAAACTGCTCGACCGCCTCTTCGCTGTATGCACCAACTTCACCCTGGAAGGCTACCCGGATCGAGTTCTCAGCCATAATTTTCTACTACATCTTTTCAGGTGCACTTAATCCGAGAACTGTGAGGCCATTACGGATGACCGTTCTGGCACCTGTCGCCAGCGCCATCCTCGCGGTTGCAAGATCCGAATCTACCCCAATAATCCGGCAGTGCTGGTAGAATTGGTTAAACGCAACCGCGACCTCCCGAAGGTACGTCGACAACTTGTGAGGCTCTCTTGTTGATGCTGACTCCAGAACTGCCGCTGGAAATTGAAAAAGCGTCTTGATCAATGCCTCTTCCGCCTCATGGTTCAGCAAGGATAGATCCGCGTCGCCACTAAAAACAAATCCAACTTCTTCAGCTTTGCGCAAGATTGCACAAATACGAGCGTGCGCATATTGCAGATAAAAAACAGGGTTTTTGTCGCTGGCTTCTTTGGCAAGGTCCAGATCAAATTCCAGGTGCGTATTCGGAGAACGCATCATGAAGAAGAATCGCGTGACGTCTTCCCCAACTTCATCCATCAACTCATCAAGCGTCACGTACGTTGCCTTCCGGGTACTCATCTTGACGGGCTTACCACTGCGCACCAACGTGACAAACTGATAGATCACGACGTCGATTGAGGATGGATCAAATCCCAGAATCTCGACTCCGTTCAACACGTCGGGATATGTCGCAATATGATCTGCGCCGAAGACATCGATTAACAAATCAAACCCACGCTCAAGCTTATCGATGTGATACGCAATGTCCGGCAAACGGTACGTTGGCTCCCCGCTGCTCTTTACGAGAACCGTATCTTTATCCTTCCCCAGTTTGGTCGTCTTGAACCAGACTGCGCCCTCCTCTTCGTACACAAAACCCTTCCCGCGGAGTTGATCAAGCGTATCCCAGATTGCATTGCTCGTGTATAGAGAATGCTCGTTGAAGAACGAATCCATTTTGATACCGAGCCGCTCAAGTGAGGCCTCGATATCCGGAAAGATGAAGTCTTCCGCTGCCTTCTTAAAAACGTCAATGTCGTCCGACGTGTACAACGAATCACCGTGGACTTTGACAAGGCCCCCTGCTATATCGTCGATGTAACCACCGAGATATCCCTGCTCGGGAAAACTTTCGGGAACGAGGACAGGTTTACCCGCTGACCCTTCGATTTCACGCGTGGGTTCATCCGCATTGACCTGGGCACGATACCGGGCCCGGACAGACTCGCCAAGCACGCGCATCTGCCTACCGGCATCGTTGTAATAGTACTCGCGGGTAACGTCATAACCGACCCATTCGAGCAGGTTTGCGACCGTATCGCCCAGAACTGCGTTCCGGCCGTGCCCAACTGTTAACGGTCCCGTGGGGTTGGCGCTTACGTATTCCACCATCGCGCGCTTACCGGCACCAATTGTCGACCGCCCATAGGTCTTGCCGGCCTTTAGAAGCGCCGTCAAACCATCCTGCAGGTACGAATTCGCGAAGTGGAAATTGATAAAGCCCGCGCCCGCAATCTCAACGGCTGTGACCTTGGACTGGTCAAGTGGTAGTTCCTGAAGCCTCTCAACAATTTCCGTTGCAATTTGCCGTGGCGCCTTTCTCAAGTTTCGCGCAAGCTGGAGCGCAAGATTCGTCGACAAATCGCCGTGGTCGGAATTTGCAGGTGTCTCAAACTCAGCTACAAAATCTGACGGGACACCATCAATGCGGGAAAGAACCAGTTGAACTTGCTGTGAGAGATACTCCTTCATACGGGAAAGTGCAGACAGTCGCGCGGCACGAACCGTGCGAACAGGATTAAACCAAAACGGGAAGAGACACTACTAGCGGCAAGATACGGAAGAGCCTACAGACTATGTGCCGGCGCGGCTAACAGACAGGCAACTACGGACCAGGAAGAAAGGACTCAGAACAAAGATGAGCGGGCCGGCGCCAGAGTAGAAGAATACCCCGAAGCAGTGCTGCCCAACCAAGCCTAATATCCGTAGATAGAAAAGTCGTCTCGTCGCATGTACAAGTTGACAACAATCGCCAGCATCAGCGTATTCGCCAACAGGGCGGATCCGCCATACGAAAGGAAGGGCAGCGGGATACCGATAACCGGAAGAATACCGGTTGCCATGCCAACGTTGACAAAGAGGTGGACAAGGTAAATGCCTGCGGCACCGGCCGCGACAATTACGCCAAAGGGATGCTTCATCTGAACACCGGCGTAGATGATCCGAATCAGAAGAAATGCAAACACTGCAAGGACAATCATCCCACCCAAAAACCCAAACTCCTCGCCGATAACGGAAAAGATGAAGTCTGTTGATTGCTCGGGGATGTAGTCACCCTGGGTCTGGGTACCAAGCATAAAGCCTTTGCCCGTCAAACCGCCTGAGCCGATTGCGGCTTTTGACTGCACGAGGTGAAAACCTGTCGTGTAGCGGTACTCTTCGGCTTCCGGGTTTGTAAAGGATATAATACGAGCGATCTGATGCGGACTGAACACCGCCGGAAGAGCAAACTTCGTTACGGCGACCGTCGCGAGCGTCGAAATAAAAGAGACGATACCGACATACCGTTCACGCGTGTAGGCAAAAAGGCCAATTGCAACGCCGAAAACGAACAGGATTGCGGCGGGCAGGTAGACAATGGCCAGGTATCCAGCAACGGCTGGCGAAATCATCAGTGCAATTGTGGAGAACGGAAAACCGCTCCAGAAAAGCATAATTGGAATCAGCGCAAAGAACACGAGGGCAGTCCCGGTGTCATTTTGCAGGACGATGATCACTGCGGGAATCATAATCAATAAAACAGCCATCGTGGCGTAGCGGACGGTGTTCTGCTGGGCTCGGCGAGAAGACAGTAACTGAGCAACGGCGAGAACGGTGCCGACTTTTGCTAGCTCAGAGACCTGAAGCCCGAATCCGCCAAATCGAATCCACGATTTCGCACCATTAATTTCCTGACCGAACAGCAATGCGACCAGAAGCATCACGATCGAAAACACATAGGCCGGATACGCCATATTCTGGAAAAATCGAACCGGCAACAGTAAGATCACAACCGAACCAACGGTCGCGATTAGTAGCCACATTGACTGTCGGTCGAAATTGCGCCGAACCGTTTCGAGCAAAAACTCCTGCTTCGGGCCGTGGGTCGTGCTATAAATTGCAACGAGGCCAACAAGAACGAGCGCCATCCACGACAAGGCAATCATCCAGTCAAAATTCCTATACCAGACTCTCATTTGATCACTCCTCCGTACCGGCTGTGAGCTTCTCACTTTCAAGCTTCATGAGCTGCTTAATCCGCCATCGGCCAACAGGACCGATATCACCGGTGAGATACTGCTCGGCCATGAGCGACGCTATGGGTGCTGCCTGAGTGGCGCCAAATCCGCCATTATTAACAAGCACTGCGATGGCGATTTGCGGATCGTCAAATGGGGCGAACATGATAAACAACGAATGGTCTTTCCGGTCGCCTGGCGCCTGGGCCGTGCCCGTCTTTCCGCCGCTTGTGATATTCGGTATCTTGGCCCAGCGTCCCGAGCCAGCCTCCATCACGCGCTTCATCCCGTTCCGCACGACCGAAAAATGAGCACCGTCAATTGGGATCCTTTTGGGCGGAGCGATCTGCATCGGAAGGCTTTGACCCGTTTCCGGATGCCTTACCGCTTGGACAAGATGTGGCGAATAAAGCGTTCCAGCATTTGCGATTGCTGACACGTACCGGGCAAGCTGCATCGGCGTCACCAGCATGTCGCCCTGGCCAATCCCAAGGTTAATCGTATAACCGGCCGTCCAGCCACGGGGATACGTTCTATTGTAGTACGAAGAGTCCGGAATCAGACCACCCTGTTGGTCACCGAGATCTATCGCCGCCTCTTCACCGAAACCAAAATAGTGCGCATACTCACTGAATTGATCGAGGTTGAGTTGCATCATCAAGTTGAAGAAGAACGAATTACAGGATTCCTGTATCGCCCGCTCTAGGGTAATCGCGCCATGTGCTCGTCCACCAAAATCCTTGAAGGCACGCGTTCCCAACACATACCTGCCGCGACAATGATAAACGGTGTTTTTCGTAATGACTCCCGTCTGCAAGCCCATCAAAGCCATGAATGGCTTCCAGGTAGAACCGGGAGGATTGCCACTTTGTAAACCCCTGTTAAATAGCGGATTGCCTTCCGCTGTCGTCACTCGAACCCAGTCTTCCTGAGAAACAGTCCTGGAAAAAATGCGCGGATCAACATCAGGCTCACTGACCATTGCAATGATCCCTCCTGTATTCGGATCTATTGCGATTGCAGCGCCACGTTTGTTCACAAAAAGTGATTCAGCCAGCGCTTGTACATTGTGATCCATTGTAAGATGCAGATCGTAGCCAGACTTAGGATCGACATCCTCGGCTTTTTCGCGAAACGGCTTGAATTCACGGCCAAGCTTGTTGACCAGTTTGAATTCGCTCCCAAACGTTCCGCGAAGCTGACCTTCGTACATCTTTTCAAGCCCTGCCTTTCCGATCAAGTCGCCGGGTCGGTAACCATCGACTCGCCGGCTGGCAAGCTCATTTTGCGTAATCTCTCGCACGTAGCCCAGTGCATGACCGGCACTAATCTCCGTCACGTACCGTCTCCGCTGTGAAATCTGGTAGTCGACACCGGGTAGTAAGTATCGATTCTCTTCGATGCGACTGATCACGTCAAGCGTGATGTCGTTAAACGAGGCACTGGGTCTAAACGAATTCCAGCGCTGCGCCTCAGCAAGCCGCGCAGTTACTAGCGAATCGGAAACGTTAAGCAGCTCTGCGAGAAACGTAATGCGATCCCGCTTGAAATAGCGAGGCGTCAAGGTCACTGTGTAGGTCGGCTGGTTGTCCACCAGCAGAACTCCATTGCGATCGTAGATCACGCCGCGCGCGGGGAGAACCCGGGTTTCGCGAAGGGAATTACTCCGTGATTCGCCTGAATACGCCTGCCCGTCCACGAGCTGTAGCCACGCGAGACGGGTCATCAACACAAATACAATGGCGACAATAATGCTTATAAATACCTGTCGCCGAATCCGATAGTCAAACAAGTGTAATAACGCTTTGCGGTGTTGAAGTCCTTAAACCTGGCTGGGAACGGTGGTCAGTATGCGTCCGGAAACAGCAGGAAGAGCCACAGGAGGCCCGCCTGGCGTAGGTCGATGCTCCCGGGGTGCCCGTGCATCAAACCACTTTGCCCATACTATCCGTTATTATAATCATCGGCGGATGTCGTTCCATCGAAAACCCACTTTAATTCGCCTTTTCTGCTTCAAATCAAGGGAGGCGAAGTCTGGTGGGGCATAACCGAGGAAGTTGTCGTCGATTTCAGGAAG
>CBDTVC010000182.1:0-6107 GCA_965363925.1 uncultured bacterium
GAATTCCAGTACTCGTCGGAATGGGACAGTGATTACTCGTTGCTTGGCGGTTTGCGATCATCCGCCCAAATGATCTCTTACGAATTGGCGATGGGTTTAGCAGTGATTTCTGTGATCCTTATGACCGGGTCGCTTCGAATGATGGACATCGTTGAAGGACAAGCTGGCCTCTGGAACCTGTTCAGGAATCCGATCGGCTTTATCATCTTTACGGTGACTGCTTTTGCGGAAACAAACCGGGCTCCTTTTGACTTGCCGGAAGCAGAACAAGAACTCGTCGGTGGGTATCACACAGAGTACTCCGGGATGAAGTTCGGGATGTTCTTCCTTGCAGAGTATGTGAACCTGTTCATTGCGTCGTTTATTATCGCAACGTTCTTTGTCGGCGGTTACTTGCTCCCGTTTCAGTCCTGGTATATCGATGTTGCTGATCACGGCACGTGGTGGCTTGTTGCCCTGCAGATGCTTAGCCTCCTGATCAAGTCATCATTCTTCGCATTTCTGTTTATCTGGGTCCGCTGGACAATCCCTCGCTTCAAGTACAGCCAGGTTATGCAACTTGGATGGAAGTACCTGTTGCCGATTTCTTTGGGCTGGGTCATGATCGTTGCGCTTGTAATGGCCGTCTTTGCTTAAACACTTGCATAAAGCAGTAAAACCGTAAGGCATTCGTTGTGATCAAGTTCGCTCCATCAATTCTTTCTGCGGATTTTGCCGATCTAGACGAACACGTTCGCGAAGCAATAGCCTGCGATATTGATTGGTTGCATGTCGACGTGATGGACGGCCACTTTGTACCTAACATTACGATCGGTCCGCTCATCGTCCGCGCGCTCGCAGACGTGAAGAAGGAAAAAGGATTGACGATCGATTGTCACTTGATGATCGAAAAGCCATCCAGGTATGTAGAGGCGTTTGTGGACGCCGGCGCTGACATCGTCACGGTTCACGTCGAAGCGGTGACGCACCTTCACCGAGTGGTAGAGCAGATCAAATCCAGCGGAGCAAAGGCAGGCGTTGCGCTTAATCCCGCTACGCCGCTTTCTGCGATCGAAGAGATTCTTCCGTACGTAGACCTTGTTCTCGTTATGACGGTCAACCCTGGATTTGGCGGACAGTCGTACATCCCCACAAGCACCGACAAGATCAGACGTCTACGCCAAATGATGGATGAGCGCCGCAGTAAAGCGTTTCTGGAGATTGACGGTGGCGTAAACGAGAAAACGATCCGTGAAGCAGTGGGTGCTGGTGCGGACGTACTCGTTGCAGGAAACGCCATCTTTGGTGGTACGCGCAAACGTGGATCTGCTTCAGCAGAACAAACGGTTGCTGGAAATGTCGCAAGACTAAGAAGCGCACTGCTTCAATCTGCGTAGTATCTGACCGACGAATTTGCGACGATGCCGCCAAACAGTTGCTGTTTCACACCAGCGCCCCCGCCCGGGACACCTTCGGATCCAGAGTGTGCCGCCGGTTGATTGCGCCCCAGTCGTCAGTCCGCGACGGAGCATTCAGTTACATTGCGTACCAATGGGTGCCTACTAGAGGTGCGACAGGTGCGGATACGACGGACCGGAGAATTGCAGGAATCCAAAGACTACCCAGAAGCGTTTACGTCTGGACTCCGGTCCAACACATCTATCTTTTCCGGCCCTCCAGTTTTCAATTCTCATCGTACCGTCCAGTATCATTCCTGATTCCCCAGACGAGCCGAAGCTCGAGATCGAGCCTAAGCCCGAGCCTAAGTCCGAGCCTAAAAACGGCGACGTAGCCAAAGCAGGATTTGCCACTGTTGTCGTTCCGATTCCGCTCGAACGAACATTTGCGTATCGACTGCCGGCTGGAATCAATGCGATCACCCCCGGCACACGCGTATTGGTGCCATTTGGCAACCGTCAACTGACCGGTGTTGTTGTCGGAAAAGAGATCGATGACGACTTCGATGAAAGCAAGGCGAAAACGATCATTGATGTGTTGGAGGAGAAGCCGTCTTTTACGCAAGAGCTTCTGGACCTGACCGAATGGATTGCCGACTATTACGTATGCGGATGGGGTGAAGTCCTGAAGGCCGCCGCACCAACAGGAGTGGATGTCGAATCGCAGCGTGTCGCGACGTACCTCGACAAGGTTCCACAAAAATCGCTTCACCATAAGTCCGGCGCGCTCCTGCAAGAAATCATGCGTCGGAAAACAGTTCGAGTCTCAACGCTCCGTCGTGAATTCAAGGGCTACTCGGGTTCGTCACTGCATACACTCGAGCGGGAAGGTCTCGTTCAGATTGACACGGTGGCGGCTGCACAGAAAGTCAGCGTGAAGATGGAGCGCCGGATCACGTTGACCGTTGACGCAACCCAATCGGCCCGCAATGCGGTACTGGAAAGTGTACGCGGAGCGAAGCAGCGTGCCGTTCTGGATACCTTGATTGGACTGGCAGATGATGGATCAAAATCGCCGCTGCAAGCCGAGGTGCTCAAATTGTCTGGCGCATCATCCGCAACCATCAAATCGCTGGTTGAACGGGAGTTTGTCAAAGTTGAACTCAGCGAGGCGAATCGTGCGGAGGCGGGAAGGATCGGATTTGCCCATACAAATCCTCAATCACCTGAATATCATCCCTCTCAACAATTTTCGATCGACGAGATTGCAAAGACGATTGACAAAGGAGAGCACCGCACGTTTCTCTTGCACGGTGTCACAGGAAGTGGAAAGACTGAAGTCTACATTGCCGCGCTTAAAGCAACCATGGAAGCCGGCAAAACCGGCATTATCCTCGTACCCGAAATTGCACTAACACCCCAGACGGTATCTCGCTTTACCGCGCACTTTGGTGACAAGGTTGCGGTACTGCACTCGAGGATGAGCCTTGGCGAACGGTTTGACGCGTGGCGTTTGCTGCGCGACGGACACTACACAATTGCGATCGGCCCGAGATCAGCCGTACTTGCGCCGCTGGACAACATCGGGCTAATTGTGGTTGATGAAGAGCACGAAGGTTCTTATAAACAGTACGATCCGGCACCGCGTTACCATGCCCGCGACGTCGCGGTTTACAGAGCTAACCGCAATAACGCTGTTTGTATTCTCGGGTCTGCAACGCCGAGCCTTGAGTCGTATGTAAACGCGAAGGCTAACAAGTATACACTGTTGCCGATGCGTGAGCGTGTGCCTGTAAAAGGTCGTTCTGCCGCTGAGCTTCCAATCGTAAAAGTTATTGACCTGACTGTTGAACGCAAGAAAGAGGCGCTTGACGGGGTGCTATCTCAGCCGCTAAAGGTTGCAATTGCCGATAGGCTTCGTAGAAAGCAGCAGGTCATTCTACTCCAGAATCGACGCGGTTACGCGCCGGTTATTGAATGTCAGAAGTGCGGTTGGACGCCGTCTTGTCCGGACTGCTCAGTGACGATGACCTACCACAAAGTTCGTCGCCAGCTCAGATGCCATTACTGCGGGCGGACAGATCGGATGGCCGGCACGTGTCCGGACTGCAATTCTCAGGCGCTGTCCCAACTGGGTACCGGTACTCAACGCGTTGAAGAAGAACTTGCTTCTCTCTTTCCGGATGCCAGGATCGCACGCATGGACCTGGACACGACCGGACGGAAACATGCCCACCATCAGATCCTAGACAAATTTGGTCGTCGTGAGTCAGACATTTTGGTCGGTACTCAGATGGTCGCCAAAGGACTGGACTTTGAGCACGTCACACTCGTCGGTGTTGTGGATGCGGATACCGGACTTTTAATGCCAGATTTCCGATCAGAAGAGCGCACCTTTCAACTGTTGACCCAGGTGGCGGGTCGGTCGGGGAGGTCAACGGTCAGCGGTGAAGTGTTTCTGCAGACAAAGAATCCGAACAATCCCGCGGTGGTGTTTGCGATAAAACACAATTACGACGGTTTTGCAGAATATGCCCTGCGTGCCCGAGGAGAGTTGGCGTATCCACCGTATGGGCGGATCGTCGCGTTGAATTTTAAGGGACCTGTCGAGCATAAGGTTAGTGACCTTGCGGTCGAATGGACTGAAGCACTATGCAAGCGAGCTGGAGCCTTGAGTATTCTTGGTCCGAATCCCGCTTTTATTGCGAGAATCAAGAAGCATTTTCGATACCACACGTTGATTAAGGTGCCTGTCGGTTATGGATATACACAACTCCGGACAGCCCTCCGTGAGGTCCGCGATACGGTTGCAAAACCTCCGACAGGTTACCATGTCGCCATCGATGTCGATGCGGTCGGCCTGTTCTGAGCGATATACGTAGGGTGGATACGTTTTTGAAACGGAACGAGCGGAATGGTAGGGCCGGATGAGATAAATCCGGGAACACGAAAGTGATGAGCACGTTATTTGCGCGGGCAAGCCCGCACGGTCAGCTCCCTCTGAACTCCGTCAGGGCCGGAAGGCAGCATCGGTAGGAGGTTGATGCGACGCGATGCGGATCACTTGCCCATTTTTTGTGTCCAGTTGATACTAGTGGCTATAACTGCACGTTCAGATGCTACTTCAGAATAAACTGGAAAGACGCGCCCAGCTGCGTGAACGATCAAGCTTGAAGAAATCCCGGCTTGAAGGAATCCCAGCTTGAAGGAATCGCAGCTTGAAGAAATCGCAGCTTGAAGAAATCGCAGCATCTCGGCAAAGAATCCCTCAGTTCGATTGCCACCACCAGCAATCCCGACGGTAACAGTGAAGACGGAATTTGATGCGATTGTAGTCGGAGCCGGGCCCGGAGGGTCGGTTGCTGCAACAGTGATGGCGCGAGCCGGGCTGGATGTCTTACTGGTCGAAAAGGAGCGATTCCCCCGGGACAAGATCTGTGGTGACGCAATTTCCGGAAAGAGCGTCGATGTGCTCCGTGAGCTGGGAATGCTGGATCGGATGGTTGCGAGCGAGGCGCTCGGCTCGTGGGGCGTGACGTTTAGCGGTCCGATGGGTGACGAAGTTGCAATACCGTTCACGAAAGAGTTCGATCGGCCCGTGGCGCCGGGGTTTGTTTCCACTCGGCTGGAATTTGATCAGATGGTCTTCTCGTTCGCAGAAGAATCTGGTGCGACGATCTGGCAGGACACGACGGTTGTTGGACTCTTGGCTGGCGAAAACGGTGATCCGGTCGATGGCGACAATCGAGCGAGCAACGGTCAGCCCCTTCCGGGAATTTCGGGCGTCAGGTTGAAACGTGATGGAGTGGAGGCCGACGTACGCGCTCCGGTCGTGATTGCAGCTGATGGTGCGTATTCAGTCGTTGTCCGTGAACTTGGAATTGACCAGCTTGACGAGAAGCATTATTGCGCTGGTTTGCGAGCCTATTACAAAGGAGTAACAGGTTTTCATCCCCGAAACAATATTGAGATTCATTTCGTCGATGAATCCATTCCTGGGTATTTCTGGATCTTTCCCTTGCCCGACAATCGAGCAAATGTCGGGGTTGGAATGTTGAGTTCGGTTGTTAAGAAGCGTGATATTAAGTTGAAGAAGCTGCTGGACGAGTTGGTAGACCTTCCTCAGTTTCGCGAACGGTTTGAGAATGCGGAACGAATCGGGCCGATTAAGGGCTGGGGTTTGCCGCTGGGCTCAAAGCCGCGAAAAATGGCTGGTGACGGATGGATGTTGACGGGCGATGCAGCCAGTTTAATTGATCCGTTCACTGGCGAAGGTATTGGTAACGCAATGGTTAGCGGATGGAAGGCCGCTGAGTGGGTCAGCAAAGCCAAAGCGGCTGGCCGATACGATGCAGAATTCCTTCTTGGATACGAACAAGAGGTCATGGACCGATTGCGCAACGAATTGCGCTTGAGTCACATGATGCAGCGCCTGGGAAATTGGAAATGGCTTCTGAACCTGGTTGTCAAAAAAGCCTCCCGATCGGATGAATTGGCCGATGCGCTTAGTTGTATGTTTGATGATCTCGATGAACGGCGTCAACTTGTCTCGCCACTTTTTTATCTTCGAGTATTAACGGCTTAACGGCTTAACGGCTTAACGGCTTAACGGCTTAAACGGCTGCAATAACAATTTTGGGGTTTCCGCGCCGATCTGAGGGCGGGACGCCATTGGCACTATTTCGCAAGTAACTGACTACGTCAATGTTTCACGGACTGATTTTCCTTTTG
>CBDTVC010000183.1:0-6099 GCA_965363925.1 uncultured bacterium
GGTCCCGCAAGCACCAAGGACCGTTGCCGCACCCATCAGTTCTTCGTCGATTATGACCGCAAGCCCTACTGATTCGAAAATCTGAATGACGAGCTTGCGTTGGTCGTCTGACAATCCGTCCACGGATAAACACGTCATTGATTCGTGGATCGAAATGGCAGTGTTTGGCATTGCGCGGCAAATCGGAACCGCTCCCGTAATAGACTTCATCTTTTCAATGCTGACGCCGGTGACCACCGAGATGAGCAGGTGACGCTTGGCGTCGAGATCATCCACAATACCACTAAGGACGGATTCTACCTGATGTGGTTTTACGGCCACAATCACAACGTCGGCGGCGCGAACTGCATCGTTATTGTCGGCTGAGGGTGTTATCCCGTGGGTCCGAAGCTCGCGGATTTTGTCGACGTTTCGTCGGGTGACCGTAATCTCTTTGATCGCCAAGCCTTCTGATTGGCGGAGCCCGAGTGCAAGTGCTTGCCCGAGGTTTCCGCCGCCGATTATCGCCAGATTCATTTTTTCCTTAATGTTTTAACCACCGACAAGTTACTACTGCTTCAATTGGATTGGTTGCAAATATTGCCCGGACCGTGCCGTCCTTCGTAACACATGGTATACTTGGCAGGTTTGCGAGGTTCGATTCGGATAGTAGCTAACAGTTTGCGATTTTGGGTCTCGGCTACTTAACGATAAACGAACAAACGAACGAACGAAAGAATGCCACCCCCAAACAAGCGTGGAACGGTTGGGCTGATCGGTTTCCCGGTGAAGCATTCGCTGTCACCGGTGATTCACAATACGGCCATCAAAGAGTTGGGACTGGACGCGGTCTATGAAATATTCGAGGTCCGACCAGGCGACGTGAGCGACTTTCTTCGTGATCGCCCGCCGGAGTTTCTGGGTACGAACGTTACGATACCGCACAAGCAGTCCGTTTTGAAGGCTGTTCAGGAACTGTCTCCGGTGGCCCAACGAATCGGAGCGGTTAACACTATTGTGCGTAAGCGGGATGAAACAGGTCGAGATTGGCTCTTCGGGGACAATACGGATGTGCCTGGATTCCTGGCTCCTCTTCAATCGTCTGGCGCGACATCAACTGGAGGTATTTCCGGGGGAAACGTGCTGATCCTTGGTTCTGGTGGTGCTGCACGTGCCGTGGCATTTGCGGTCGGTGAGTTTGCGCCCGCCAAGGTGACGATCGTCGCCAGAAACCCCGCGGCGGGTGGCCGACTGGTGGATGCGTTGATTGCCGATTCGTCATTCTTCTTGTCGGATGAGCCAACGACGGAGGATGGTGAGAGTGGGGTATCGGATCCGCCCACTACTCAATATGTGACGACGACTTTTGATGATCACGAATTTGCTGCGCAGATTCGAGCAGCGGATTTAATCGTGAATGCAACCCCGATTGGACTGACCCCGAATGGTCATATTACGCCGCTTCCAGACGCGACTTTTCGGAGTGGACAAATTGTCTATGATCTTGTATATCGGCCACGTGAAACCCGACTGTTGCAGGATGCAAAACGGGATGGAGCCACCGTAATTGATGGGACGGAAATGCTTCTGGCTCAGGCAGCGGCTTCATTTAAACAGTGGTTTGGAGTGGAGATGCCAATGGATCCCGTTCGGGAGGCGCTTGATCGTGCGCTGGCAGAGGGCTGATTGCGAGAACTCCGCCGGCAGCTAGTGCATCATCATGTTCCCACCTGAAGCCTGCCACGCACGCATTAACGTGATTACGCCAAACACGACCATCGCGATACCACTTACCAAATGTGTCCGCTTGATCAGTGGGTCGCCAATCTTTCGAGCCAAGAGTCCGAACAATGCCAGCCCCGGTATTGTCGCCAGCCCAAACACTGCCATCGTTGCGGCGCCTGCTGCTGCGCTCGTGGTCGTCGCCGCTATACCAAGCGCGCCGTACAACAGTCCGCATGGTAGCAATCCGTTCGAGAGTCCCAGCGCAAAGGGAGCCATGGGCCCCGAACGCTCAAGCGATTCGCTGATCTTGCGCGCAACAAATTGACTCAGCGGGCTGCTCTTGATCAGCTTTGGTACAACGCCCATCCATGTGAGTCCTGCAGCAATCAGCCCTAAGCCGATCACAACTGTCAGCATCGAGCGCGCACCCATAAACAGTGTTGCCGTGGCTCCAATCGCGCCGACAATTGCACCCATCACCGCATACGTTATCGTCTTTCCGATCAGGTAGGGCAACTGGCTTGTCCAGCCGCGACGGCCCGCGAGCAAATAAAAACCTCCGCACATTCCCGCACAATGCGCGCTGCCAAGAATCCCGAGCGTCAGTGCTGCGATAATCGTGCTCATCCTATTGCTCCCCGCTGTTGCTGCCTGGTGTTGCTGCCTGGTGTTGCTGCCTGGTGTTGCTGCCTGGTGTTGCTACCTGGTGTTGTTGCCTAGTGTTGCTCCCTCTTGATGGTGGTGCTGCGTCTATCAGGATTTCGGTATCGCGGTCGAGATCACCAGCAACAATGCTAGAAACGAAATCACCATGATGCCGAAGAACGTAACCGCCTGCCCGAGCGTCGTCGAGCCATCAACTATTTCCGTAATCGGGTCTTCGTATACCGGTGCCGACATCGATACAGCCGTCGACGTTGATTTCGTACCTGGTGTGCCAGCCAACATACCCGGAGGCAGCGTGGCTCGGGTCCCTGCAGTCGGTTGCACTCCAGCCGGTGCCGAGGAGGGAGCTGATGATCGAGTTGATCGTGAGGTCTGAGCAGCAGGTCGGCGCTGAGCCGTTTGCTCCACCTGACCCTCAAACGTTCCTGCAACAAAGGAAACCGGTGTGCTCCATTCGCTCCAGGCCGTATTGCGCATGGCTCGCACTTTCCAATAAAGCGTACGACCGTCTTCCTGAACGGCGCTGTACAGTGTTAAGACATTTGTGGCGCCAGTATGAAAGCTGAGATCCGGCGCGTTCAGATCCTGCGAGTAACCCAGCGCCAATTCATAGTCGGTAGCATCTTGGACGCTCGTCCAGGAAAAGTTAATCGCCGAGGCAATTGCAGAGGTGTTATTCGGGCTAATGGGTTGCGGTGACTTTTCCATTTCTAAATAAAGTTCTGATGAGTCTGCGTGTAATTGTTCAGCAAGACCGACAAAGTCTCACCCGGTTGGTCACTCGCTAAAGCCTTTTTTGACTGGCTCATTTGCGAGGTCAGCTAAGCTTGTTTTGCCGGAATCCCGGTTTGCCTCTCGTTGACTGTTAGCGCTTCTCGTTTGATCAAATTGTTTCTCGTCATCTATCAACATCCGGTACGCCGGTGACTCTAGATCGTCAAACTGTCCGTCGTTAACGGCCCAACGGAACGCAAGCGCGCCCGCACCTGCGAGGAGCAATGCGATCGGGACAAGGAAATAGAGTACGTTCATTTAAGACACCTAAACCATCTTGGCTTGTCGAGATTGCGCCGTACGGCGCTCGATAGAACCAATCGCACCCTGCTGACGACGAGGGCGTCGATCACTACTTTCTTCAGCGGCAAACGGGCGGATAGCCACCGACGTCGAGACGACAAATAGCGAACTCAGCGGCATTGCAATTGCCGCAACAAGTGGCGTTACAAATCCCAGCATTGCTGCGGCGCCTGCAACAACGTTGTAGGCGAGCGAAACCCCCAGATTACGATTGATCAACCGCAGCACGCGCTTTCCAAAGACAAGAAGAGGTGCTACGGATGCGCCCGAAGCACTCGGTAGAAAGATGTCCGATGCCACCAGGCAAGGCGTGTTGTTGTTTCCGACCGCGACTCCGACATCCGCTGTCCGAAGTGCAGCGGCATCGTTAGCACCGTCGCCAATCATCATTACCGTTTGGGATCCTGGCAATCGATCCGCAATGCGCTGCACAATCTGTCGCTTTTCTTCGGGCCCGATTGCGCCGAATGCATTCTCTTTCGAAATCCCTACCTGACGGGCTACTGCATTTACTACCTCTTGATGATCGCCCGAAAGTAGCATGACATTGATTCCGCCGTCCACAAGTTTTTTCACTTCCCTCGTAGATTGCGTGCGAATTTGATCACCACAGCCGGCAGTCGCAACAATATGATTATCAATTGCGATGGCGATCGGAGTTTGTGCTTTTTCGATGATTGCGGAGATGGTGTCAAGGCCGGTTGACTCGCTCACAGCTTGTTCCGCCACCCATTCGGGACGGCCAACGATCACTGTTCGCCCGCCTACTACGCCGCGTATTCCAAATCCGCCAACCGATTCGACATCCGCAACCTTAGGCAAAGCCGTTTCCAATCCGAATCGATCCTCCACAGCCCGGACAAACGATTGAGCGACCGGGTGTCGCGAGTACTGTTCAACGGCGGCTGCAAGCAAAAGGACATCATTAGAACCGTTAAACGTTAGCAGTGACAGGTTGCCTTCGGTCAACGTTCCGGTCTTGTCAAACACGACTGTAGAAACGCGAGCAAGCGCCTCAACCGTCGCACCATCTTTAATGTAGATTCCGCGGCGCGCTGCTTTTCCGTTTGCAGCGGCAATCGCCAGCGGCGTTGACATACCCAGTGCGCATGGACACGAAATCACCAATAGGGCAACAACACGATGGAGAGCTGATTCTGGAAACAAGAACAGTCCGGCGACTCCAGTTCCGATTGCGGCCGCCAGAATCACGAGTACAAATACTGCAGAAATACGATCAGCCGTTTGCACAACAGGGGCTTGAACACGAGTCGATTCTTCCAGCCATTCAAGCAATTGCCCAACACGCGTATTTCGACCGCTTGATTCGGCCTTAATAACGATCGGCGTGGATTGATTGATTGATCCAGCAAACACGGTGTCTCCCGGTTCGACCGAGACCGGCAGCGACTCACCTGTGATCACCGCCTTGTTGATGCTGGATCGTCCGGAAAGGACCGAACCGTCAACCGGTACCACTTCGTCGGGATCGACTCGGATGGTTTCTCCACTTTCGAGGTCCGCTGACGCGACGTAATCTTCCGTACCGTCAGCAAGTATGCGACGGGCAGTTGATGGAACCATGTCAAGGAGTCGCGAAGCTGCCTGAGTGGCGGTTCGCTGAGACCGAGTTTGCAGCCAACGCGCCGTAAGTAAAGCGGCGATCAGCACGGCTATAGAATCAAACCAAACGTCGCCCCGTCCAGCGATGGTGGCCCACGCGCTGTTTAGATAGCCGACAATGATTCCTAGTGAGATCGGTGTGTCGATGTGTAACCTCTTCATCGAACGGTTCCGGAACGCCATTCTCAACGACGCCGCTGCTGTTCGAAAAAAGACACTGCCTCCGTACGCAACCGCTCCGGTTGCAATCAAGAGGCTGGCCCAGCGGGCGGCTGTTGCCAGGGTTCGGTCAGATTCCAGCGTCAAGCCTGAATACAGTGCGAAAGCCAGCAGCATAATGTTGCCTGCCAAAGCCCAGCTTACGCCAACCTTAATCAGCAATTTGCGCTCCTGCGGAGACGGTCCGTCGGGGCGTTCTTTCCGAGGATGTAGTTCGTAGCCAAATCGAGCAAGGGTGTCCAGCAGGTTCTCAAGCGATGCTTTCGCAGGATCAAATTCAAACGTGAGGGTCGCATCAGGCAGGTTCACAGATGCGTCTTGCATTCCCTGCTGACCGACAACAACCTGTTCAGCCAACCACCCGCAGGCCGCGCATGTCAGTCCATCTATCGCGAGGCAAACTTGTCTGTTTCCGTTATTCAGTTCCTTTGTGGACTGTTCCAGAAAACGCTCGCTCACAATTTGTTGTTTGCTTAGCGCAGACGCTGTTGAAGGTTTTGCCGGAACGCCAATTGCATCGGCTGAGAGGTGTCTAAGCGTGTAGTACGTGTGATCGAGGCCGGCGAGTCGGATGGCTTCGTAGGCCACTGCGCAACCGGTACAACAGAATTCTGGAGTTGGGCCAATTAACTCGGCCGAATTGGAATTTGACTGAATGATCTCCGGGGCAGAGCCATTCTTCGGCAGATCGTCTACGGAACGGCGACGTAGTCGGCGAGACTTCACAGGTAAGCCACAATGCCAGCATTCGCCCGCAGGAATGTCCCGGCGATCCGAGTTGCCATCGCCAAAGCCAAAAAGGGAACGATC